>NZ_CALIBH010000050.1 GCF_938045775.1 uncultured Campylobacter sp. | reverse complement strand
GAAAACTATAAATTGAAAATAAATGTTTTATGTTTTATTTTGTGTTTGATTTCCCTATTGTCAGGTTTTGGCTATCAAGAAATTATTTTTGTCGTTTCTATACTTGTCGTTAGATTTTTGTCAATATTCCTTTTTTCGATACTCCAAAATAAAAAATTTGAATTTTATAATCCGGGATATTTATACATTAAAACAAAAACCGGAAAACAGATAATTCCTTTGGTTTCAAAAAAAGATACAAAAGAGGTAAGAGAATATTTTTTAAATAAGCTTAATATCGATATTATCGATAAAGTAAATTATTTTATGTAGTCAAATCCCCCAATAAAAGAGATATAAACGAGCAAAGAAAGCATTGATAAAAGGGCGCACCTATTACAGGTAGTCTTAAATCGTTACAAGAATATTTTTCTAATTTGTCAAAAATGTCAGAATTTTTTATCGTATTGGTTCGTTAGGTTTTTTCTTTGTATTTTTGCTTTGCATGTATGTGGCGAATATGTTTATAAAATTCGTCGTGTATTTTTGCATAAATAAAGGCATAAAGGGATTTAAAATTTTCCCGTTTATAAAAGTCGATGAGCCGTGGCATGGCGGATATTTATATTATTCCGTTGCCATATCAGCACATTACTATTTGATTTATTTGTATAGCAGTGAAATTTACGACGAAGTTAGAGAGTATTTTCTACAGAAAAATATAAATATAGACTATATTAAAAAGGACTATACGGTTTTTATCTAGGAGGATATGCGAAGGGGCGGTAAATTTAAAACTAAAATTTCAATATTTTTGGTAAGTCGCCACTAAATTTTATGTGCGAAAACGCCCGTTTATATTCGGCTAAGCTCACACTCGGTAGTATTTGTCATTTTATTTGCGGAGGTTGCTTTGAAAGAGATAAAATCCAAGCTCATCATAGCGTGCTTGGTTGTTACGGCAGTCCTATTTTTCTTGATCGCAGGCAGTGCGTTTATGGATAGGTCCAAAACTCAGCCCGCGCAAAATTCCACGGCAAGCCGCATCGCGACCTCCGGCAATTCCTCCAATCGGCCGCTAACGGACGAGGATCGCGCCGCAAAAGCGAGGTACCGGTACGAAAGGCTGGGCGCCGAGTTAGATTTGGACGAGCGCGTAGTGCAGGGCGATGAGCGGATGGAATATTTCCGCAAGCTTTTGCGCTCCAAGGACACTGCGCGTATTTTGGGATTTATGCGAGAGCAGCGCATCACTGCGGGCGATCCGCTGCATTTTGGCATAACGGCGATAATGTATTCCAGTTTTTACAACGATGCAAACACCACCGAAGAGCTGATCTATCACGGAGCGGATATCAACCGCACGGACGATTTTTCTCATTCGGCGCTGAGCTATGCTATCGAAAATAACTCTACCGCCGCCGCGGAAGTTCTACTTAAGCATGGAGCTAGATTTTCTAGCGTTAAATATGTTCGTCCGTGGCTTACATACCCTAGATACGGTGACTCCTATTTGGTTGTTACTAGCGACGCACAGGTAAAGACATATTCCATAACGCCTAAAAGCGAAGGTACTAGTGCGGTATCCGATCCACTCTATTACGCCGTAGCAGGTGGATTTTTGCAGATGACGGAGCTTATGCTTAGCAGCGGCGTAAGACCTGAGATTACGACTTGGACGGACGATAATTGTATTGCTTTTACACTCAAACACCGCAAAGATAAGCGGCAGCCGAACTGCTCCATCTATCAGATGCTGCCGCAACGATATGACGCAAGTATGCTAAATTTGCTGCTTAAATACGATTTAGCAGGACTTCCGGACGATGAGCGTATTCAAAAAAAATACGATGACTGCCGTAAGGATTTGGATACGTTGAGGAAGTATAAGAAAATATACCTAGAGCATATGGATAATTATTGTTACGATGAGATTATTTTAGATTTGACTTTATTAAACAGCTCTAGGTATGAGCTGCTTAGATATATGATGACGGAGCGCTCAAAGTATTCGGAAAATGATGTAATCAAGCTTAACAAAGGCTCGCTACCCGATCTTAATAGATGCGGCTCGGTAACGCCAAATACAGCGCTACTTGGTATCTACGATACGCTTATAAAGCGCTACTCTGCGCTCTGCGGCGATGAGCCTAAGGGTGCAGGCGGCTTTGATTTGGATAATTTTTTTAGATATTTGCAATTAGAAAAATTGGAATATTATCTTAAAATAGAGTATAAGGGCAAGGTGATAAGAGTGGAGGAGTACGATAAAATTTTAAGGCGCGATGCGTCTAAGCAGCTAGAGCAAGCGGGATCCAAGACTGCATATACCGTGTCCGCCAATAAGTAAAATTTCGTAAAGCTTTTGGATATGATCGCTACGTATTTGGTAAAATTTTATAAAATTTTAATGATTTTAAATTTGCGTCAAGCCTTTTTTTGTTTCTTTAAATCAAATTTTACTTAAATTTATGAATGCGATGCTGTTAAATTTAGCAGTTATTACAGTCTTTAATCTCGAAGTTCAACAAATTCGTTTTCGCTATGTAGGTTTGTTTAATCTAAAGAATTTGCTTCTTGGCATCTTCAAGCTCCATAAGATAATCTTTAAATTTCGCACTCCTTCGATATATCCGCAGTAAATTCCAAAAAGTATGATCTAAATTAAGATCCTTTTTCGTCAGATCTTTTTAAAATATTCGAGCGGCTTG
>NZ_CALIBH010000049.1 GCF_938045775.1 uncultured Campylobacter sp. | reverse complement strand
AGATCGGATCGAAGAGGTGCTGAAGCTGGCGCTGGTCTAAATTTAAAGCGCCGTTTTAAATTTGGCCGCTTTAGCCGCGCGCTTCGGCGGAATTTTGAAATATTTATAGCGGCGCGTTTTGCCCACGTAAAATTTCTATCGCCAAAATTCATACCCGTTTGAGGTGGCGTGAAATTTTATTGCGTAACTGGACATTGACGCGCTTGCGGCAAAATTTCTTGTAACGATGCGGCAAACGTAAAATTTCATAGAATTTTGCATTCACACGATCGCGTAATGCTGTAAAATTTTATGACCGTTTAAAATTTAGCTCCGCTTCTAGCCCAAAATTTTATGAAATTTATCTCGTAAAAGGAATAAAATGTTTGATTTTAAAAAAGAGCTTAGACAGCTTTACGCGCCAAAGCAAGTGCCGCAAATTTTAACCGTCCCGCCTGCAAATTTCGTCTGCGTCCGAGGCGAAGGCTTGTTTAATGTGAAGTTAAATTTTATCCGAGCGTTAGCGACAACAAAAACGGACAAGCAAATATGAAACAAAAAGATTTCGTGATAGCGGCAATGATAGAGCTTGGCGGTGCGGCGACTCTATCACAACTTTATTCTGCGACCGACGTTAGCTCATGGCCGACGAGAGCGCCATTTGCTTCTATACGGCGTATCGTGCAAGAAAATGCGGAGTTTTTTAAGATTCGCCCGGGTCTTTGGGGCTTAAAGTCGCTTGAGACGCAAATTTTAAAAGAGTTTGAAAGTGGCGCGAATCCGCGAGATAGCTTCACTCACTCCTATTTTCAAGGCCTTATCGTAGAGATCGGCAACCTGCGCAAATTTCAAACCTATGTGCCGCCACAGGATAAAAATAAAAGCTTCGTCGCAAGCAAAAAGCTGGACGACCTCACTTCGCTAAAGGCGATTTACGAATTTGCCTACCCGAGCATACTAAACAAGGCGCGCAGCGTCGATGCGATCTGGTTTAACGAGCGAAATCTACCTTACGCGTTTTTCGAGGTTGAGCACTCGACGGACTTTAAAAATTCTCTCAATAAATTTTACGAACTTCAGGACTTTAACGCCAAAATGTTTATCGTCGCGGATGAGGGCAGGTTGAGGCAGTTTCAAAGCGTGATAAGCGCGTCGATATACAAAGATATTGCCGGTAACGTGAAATTTGCGAGCTACGAAAGTATCGCTAAACAATACGACTTAGAAAGCGAGAGCACGAAAGTAAAAATGGGGGTTTGATGAAAGAATTTGAAGTAGAGATCACCGAAACTTTGGCGAAAAAGGTCGTGATTAAAGCGAAAAATAAAGAAGAAGCGTGTAAGATCGCGCGGACGGCTTACGAAAATTGCGAGATCGTTTTGAGTGCAGAGAACTTCGTCTGCGCGGACTTTAAAGCGACGATCGCGGACGAGCCGAAAACTGAAATTTAGGAAATTTATGGAACCAAATTTAACGAAATTCGATGACTTTTTACGCTCACTTAGAAAAACAAATGCAAGCCTTGACTACTTTACCGACTTTGAAAAATGCGGCAAAAATCTAAAAGCCGTTTCTATTAAGCTCCACACGCTTGATTTTTTACTCGGTTCAAAGGATTTGAAAACAGATATTTTCACTCTTTTCGGGCAAAACAAATGGTGTTTCGATGTGTTAAATTTACTCATTGCCGTTCGCGATAAAAACACGGACGTGATAGCGACTAGCGGTGAGCTAACGAAACTCGGAACGTATTTTAAAAGTCCCGAAAAAATTTATGAGTTTTGCCAAGAAAGCGGACTAGATAAAATTTTTACGGACGGAAAGGTTAAAAATTTGCACGATTACGTATTTGGCGTGGAAGTTGGACTCGATACAAATGCGCGAAAAAATCGCGGAGGCGTAAATTTCGCACGAACGATTTCAGAGTATCTTAAAAGTGAAAATATCTGCTTTCAAACCGAGGTCAGCAGTAGGAATTTTGCTCTAAATTTAGGAAGCGATCAAAAGATTTTCGATTTCGTCATTAGCATAGGCGGCGTAACATATCTGATCGAGGCGAATTTTTACGGCACGGGCGGCTCGAAGCTAAATGAAGTCGCAAGGTCTTATATCGAAATAGCACAAAAGATCGCGCTTTGTGGCGGATTTAAATTTATCTGGATAACCGACGGACAGGGGTGGCTGGCGGCTAAAAACAAACTGGAAGAAGCCTACAAAAGCGTTAAAATTTATAATCTCGCCACGCTTTATTACTTTATAAAAGAGCTTAAAAATGTTTAAGTTAGCCGATGATTTTAAGCTTTTTAAAGGCGATTGCTTCAATATTTTGCCTAAATTTAAAGGCGAGTTTGATCTTATCTTTGCCGATCCGCCCTATTTTCTCTCAAACGATGGACTCAGTATTCAAAACGGGCAAATCGTAAGCGTAAACAAGGGCGAGTGGGACAAAAGCTACGGTATTGACGAGATAGATAAATTTAATCTCGAATGGCTCGCGCTCGCCAAAGATGCACTCGCAAACAACGGCAGCGTAATGATAAGCGGGACGTATCACAATATATTTTCGATCGGTCGGGCGCTACAAAAGCTGGACTACAAAATCCTAAACGTCATCACGTGGGCGAAGACCAATCCGCCGCCGAATTTCAGCTGCCGCTATCTCACGCACGGCTCGGAACAGATCATCTGGGCAAGAAAAAGCGAGAAATTTAAGCATATTTTCAACTACGAGCTAATGAAAAAGCTAAACGGCGACAAGCAGATGCGCGACGTGTGGAGCTTGCCCGCGATCGCGCCGTGGGAGAAGGCGTGCGGCAAGCATCCGACGCAAAAACCACTGCCGCTTTTGGTGCGATTAATCTTAATGGCGAGCACTCAAAATAGCGTCGTTTGTGATCCTTTTGCAGGCTCTGCGACGACCGGCGTAGCTGCGAATTTACTAGGACGAAAATTCGTAGGTATCGAAAAAGAGGACGAGTTTATAGATATCGCCGTAAAACGCAAACGCGAGCTGGACGCGAATTTCGCCAAATTTAGGCGAAAGATTGCGGATTTGCGACTATTAGAACAAGAGAGTTTGAAGTTTTAAAATTTAAGCATTGAATTTTAGTGCGCTTTTTGCTTCGCAAATTTGTAACCCGCAAAAGAAATATACGTTGCTAGTTTTAAAATTTTAAGCTTCGCAGGCTATTTGTTATTCGCCGCGTTTGCTACCGTCTTTTTCACTCCGCTAAAGCAGCTTGCGAGCAAGAGGAAACTCCAAGCTGTGGCTTGAGCCGATTCTTAAAAAGCTGCGAATGTAAGGCATGAAGTAAGGACGGGAGTTTGCGTGCGATTAAATTTAAAACCGCCTCATCAGCCATGCGATATTTTCACTCATCTTGTCGCGTTCAAAATTTACAATACAACTTCGAAGATTATTTTGCAATGCCCTCCTTATCCATCCGCTCAAATTTAAATCTTTGCCTATTTTTGCTACATTTGTCTAAATTTAATTCCGCCTACCTTGCTCATCGCGCCGCGCCCAAACCCAAAAGTTAACCCCAGCTTAAGCATAAGCTTATATACTTTGGCTTTAAATTTAAGGCGGCAAATGAGATCACAGAGCGAATTTTTCGGCGTTTTCATCACGCTTCTTGGCGGCGTATTATGGGGATTTAGCAGTGTTTGCGGGCAGTATCTGTTCACGCAAAAGGGCGTCAGCGCCGACTGGCTCGTGCCCTACCGCCTAGGCCTCGCCGGGCTTGCGATGGTAGCGTATTACATCGCTCGCTCGCCGCGCCTAGCCCTCGCTCCGCTAAAAGATCGCGTGCTTTTGCCGCAGCTGCTCATCTACGCGTTTTTTGGGCTTATGATGACACAGTATTCGTACTTTTGCGGTGTCGAGCTCTCAAACGCCGCCGTCGCGACCGTGATCCAGTACTCCGCGCCCGCGCTCATCCTTGCCGTCGTTTGCTTTTTAGAACGACGCGTGCCTAAAAAGGTCGAGCTCATCGCGCTCATTTTCGCGGTGCTGGGCGTCGTGTTGCTCGCCACTCACGGCGACCTTGGCTCGCTCGTTATCAGCGCAGAGGCGCTGGTTTGGTGCCTCATTAGCGCGCTTGGCGTCGTGATCTACAGCCTCATCCCGACTAAGCTAAATCAAAAATACCCCGTCGCGTTAAATTTAGGCTGGGGCATGGTCATCGGCGGTGGCGCGCTTGCGCTTTACACGCGGGTTTGGCAGCTAAAGGGCGTGAGCGACGCGCAGGGCTTTGCGGCGCTTGCGGCGGTGGTGATTTTGGGCACGATATGCGCGTTTAGCTTTTACATGACGGGGCTAAAGATAA
>NZ_CALIBH010000048.1 GCF_938045775.1 uncultured Campylobacter sp. | reverse complement strand
CGATCGCTGCGACATTTGCCTCACCGCTCCGTTCCGCTGCATTTAAAATTTTAGGCTCGCTTACGCAGATTAAATTTGCCCGCAGCTTGCCGTCCAAACTCGCGCCGCAAAATTCCCGCTCGCAAACGTTTTGAAATTTCGGAGCCTGCGCGCTGTGTCTCCCAACCTGCGAGCGATAAAATTTCGATCCGTCCTCGCCGCAAAATTCCTGCGCTGCCGTGCCGTCAAAATAAAATGCCTCGCCGATTTGCACGCCTTTATCCGCGCAGCCGCAGACGCCTATGTTTAGCGCAAAGTCCACGCGCCGCGAAAGTAAAATTTCACCGAAGCGCTCTGAATTCTGCGCGGAGTTAAAATTTAAAATTTCAAAATTTTCAGTCGCATTTTGCGCGGAGCCGGCCTCTGCATCGCCGCCGCAGAGCGCGCCCGCGTCCAAACGATGCTTAAATTTTGCGTCCGCACCGCGCCGATCCTTGCGAAGCTCGCGCCCGAATTCTACGTCTGTATCGGCACGGCAAATAAATTCTGCGCCGGGTTTGCTCTTAAATTCTGTTTCTATGCCGCCTGCAGCGCCCGCTTCAAATTTAGCTCCAAACCTCACGCCGCAGATGTATAAAAGCATCTGCTCGCCTGCGAATAGATCGCCGCTGCGAGTAAGTTTAAAACTCTCGATTATCGCTTGGGCTTCGCAGCGCAAAGCCGTGCAGATTAGTATCATCGCCGCCCCTTCCAAAAGCGCAATTTTAACAATTTGAGCTATAATGTAAGATTAATTTGCACAAAAGGGCGAAAATGAACGATCTCATCACCATCACGGGCGCGCGCGAGCACAATCTGAAAAATATAAATTTGCAAATTCCAAAGGACAAACTCGTCGTTTTTACAGGTCTTAGCGGCAGCGGCAAGAGCACGCTGGCGTTTGATACGCTATATGCCGAGGGGCAGCGCAGATACGTCGAGAGCCTAAGTAGCTACGCGAGGCAGTTTTTAGACCGCGTAGGCAAGCCCGACGTCGATAAGATCGACGGTCTGACGCCTGCGATCGCGATCGATCAAAAAACGACGTCGAAAAACCCGCGCTCGACGGTGGGCACGATCACCGAAATTTACGACTATCTGCGCCTCTTATATGCGCGCGTGGGGGTGCAGCACTGCCACAAATGCGGCAAGCCGATCTCAAAGATGAGTTCCAGCGACATCATCGCCGAGATTATGAAGCTGCCGCGCGGCGCGAAGGTGATCTTGGGCGCGCCCTTAGTGCGCGAAAAAAAGGGCAGCTTCGCCGATATGTTACAAAGCTTGCGCGAGCAGGGCTACGTGCGCGCCCAGATCGACGGCGTGCTGGTGCGACTGGACGAGGAGATAGAGCTAAGCAAGACGAAAAAGCACTCGATCAAGGTCATCATCGACCGCACGATCATCGACGAGGAAAATTCCATCCGTATCGCAAGCGACGTCGAAAAGGCGCTCAAGCTCAGCTTCGGCGAGCTTGAGGTTGAGATCGCAAACGCCGCCGAGCTGGGGCTTGCGCAGAGCCTGATCCACTACAGCGAGCATATGGCGTGCTTTGATTGTAAAATTTCATTCAAGCCGCTCGAACCGCTCGCGTTTAGCTTCAACTCTCCAAAGGGCGCGTGCGAGAGCTGCGACGGGCTGGGGATAAAATTTAGCCTCGATCTGGGCAAGATCATCAACGAAAACGCCTCGATCGAGGGTGGCGCGATCAAGGTGATGTCGGGCTTTAACAAGAGCTATTATTATAAATTTCTACTTGGATTTTGCGAAGCAAACGGCATAAACGTCAAAATACCGTATGCAAGCTTAAGCGAGGAGCAAAAAAAGCTGATCCTCTACGGCAGCGTCAAAGAGATCGATTTTTACTGGAAAAAACATAAGCTCGTGCGAAAATTTGAGGGCGCGATCAAATACGCCTACGACCTGCTCAAAAACGAAAGCGATCTGGACGATTATATGAGCGAAAAAATCTGCCCCGACTGCGGCGGGCTGCGCCTGCGCCCCGAAAGCCTAGCCGTAAAGGTCGCAGATAAGGGCATCGGCGACGTGATAAATATGAGTATTGCAGACTGCGTGGAATTTTTCAGCGACGAGAAGCGGTTTTCAAATTTAAGCGAAAAGGATGCGCAGATTGCGGCGCCGATCCTAAAAGAGATCAATGAGAGGCTGTTTTTCTTAAAGGACGTTGGGCTTGGATACCTCACGCTTGGGCGCGATGCGCGCACCATCAGCGGCGGCGAGGCGCAGCGTATCCGTATCGCAAGCCAGATCGGTTCGGGTCTTAGCGGCGTGATGTATGTGCTCGATGAGCCTAGCATCGGGCTTCACGAGCGCGATACGCAAAAGCTCATCAAGACGCTACGAAATTTACAGGAAAAAGGAAATTCCGTAATCGTCGTCGAGCACGATAAAAAGACGATCGAGGCGGCGGACTTCGTCGTAGATATCGGCCCTGGGGCGGGCAATCTAGGCGGCGAGGTCGTATTCGCAGGAGACGTCGCTCATCTGCTTAAAAGCAATACGCAAACCGCGCTGTATCTGAACAACCAAAAGGAGATAAACTACCAAAAGCACCGCAAGCAGGAGCTTTGGCTAAGTATCAAAAACGTAAATATCAATAACATCCACGGCCTTTGCGCAAAATTTCCGCTGCGAAATTTAGTCGGCATCACGGGCGTTAGCGGCAGCGGCAAGAGCTCCTTGGTGCTACAAACCATACTGCCTACCGCGCTTGAGGAGCTAAATCGCGCTAGAAAGGTGCACGCGGTAAAGGACGCTAAAATTTCGGGGCTTGAGAGCCTGGATAAAGTGATCTATCTGGATCAAACCCCGATCGGACGCACTCCGCGCAGCAATCCTGCGACCTACACGGGGGTGATGGACGATATCCGCGCGCTTTTTGCCGCGACGAAGGAGGCACAGCTGCGCGGATACAAGATCGGCCGCTTCAGCTTCAACGTCAAGGGCGGGCGCTGCGAAAAATGCGCGGGCGAGGGCGAGATCACGATCGAGATGCACTTCCTCCCCGATATTAGCGTCGTTTGCGACGTTTGCCACGGCACGAGATACAACGCGCAGACGCTTGAAATTTTATACAAAAACAAAAGCATAGCCGACGTTTTGGCGATGAGTATCGACGAGGCGCTCGAGTTTTTCAAAGCCGTGCCTAAAATTTATCAAAAGCTAAAGACGCTCGCAGACGTCGGGCTCGGCTACGTTTCGCTAGGCCAGCCCGCCACGACGCTTAGCGGCGGCGAGGCGCAGCGCGTCAAGCTCGCCAAAGAGCTAAGCCGCACCGACACGGGCAACACGCTATATATCCTAGACGAGCCCACGACGGGGCTACATTTTGCAGACGTAGATCGCTTGGTGGCGGTGTTACATCATTTGGTCGATCTGGGAAATTCCGTCTTTGTGATCGAGCACAATTTGGACGTCATCAAAAACTGCGATTATATCATCGACATGGGGCCCGAGGGCGGCGAGGGCGGCGGACAGATCGTCGCTTGCGGCACCCCAGAAAAGCTCGCAAAAGATTTCAAAAAGACGGGTAGCTACACGGGGGAATTTTTGGCGCAGGAGCTAGCGGCGATGAAGAGCGCGAGCAAAAATAAGCGAGGTTAAAGCGCCTTATCGGGGGCAAGAATGGATCAAAGCAGGCTTGAAGAATTAAAAAGGCTACTGCAAAAGCGGCATCAAGAGCCGAAGCGGGGCTTGGAACAAAATTCTAACGGCGAAAATTCTAAAGCCTCGAATTTTGAAACCAAAAATTCTGAAGTCTCGAATTTTGGAGTTTCAAATTCCGAATTCCTGAATTTTGAATCCCCGAATTCCGAAGTCTCAAATTCTAAATTCTTGAATTATAAATCTTCAAATTCCGAAGCTTCAAATTTTGAAACCCCGAATTTCGCTCCTGGCGCTTTAAATTTAGAAACCGAAGCAGATCAGAATTCTGTCTGTGAAAACAGCGCAGAGCCGCAAAATTCTATCTCGGATGATAGCGGCTTTTTGCAGCATAATCCCAAAGCTAGAGATTACGACAAAGATCCGCTAATCATAAAAGATCATACTTATTATGACTATATGAAATACTCTATAGTTCCTACTATGGTAGGCTTGTTAATGGCGCTTGCATTTGCCACTATTGTAAATCCCATAAACATTAAAATGTTTCGCCTCCTTCCTTTGGTCTTGGTAATATTCGTAACAAATTTTATGAATAGAGACGGCGCGTACTTCGTGTTTTATAACGATAAAATTTTATATTACAATAAAAATAAGATTCGTAAAACGTTCGAGATAAATACAATCGGCGCTATGGCTTTAAGTTTTGATTGGAGATGGAGCTGGAAACAAAAAATACCTATTTATATAAAGGTTTTTCTTGTTCTTTGGTTTTTGCTCGGTTGGCTTGCGACGGGAGAGCCAATCAATGGCGTGGCGATAATCTTTACCTTTTGTTTCTCCATTTTAACTACCAAAGCCTATATGCATCTGCTTAACGGTAGCCTCGGCTTTTTCGGTCTTCAGGATCAGCTTGTGCTTTATAAGGAAAACGCCGAGGTCGAGATATTAAATATCTTGATGGCGAATAAAGAGGAATATCTGCAGCTGAGAGATTATTTTATGCAGACGATGCAAAAAGATATAAACAATCTAGCTCGCACGATGTCGATCTTCAACGAAAAGATAGAATTTAGAAAATTTAAATTTTAAAATTTGATTAGATTATGTATTTTAAAATTCCGTACTAGTTTGCTTTTTTTTGAGATTAAAATCCCTCTGCTACAATGTCGTAAAGATATCCTACTGTTTCGTCGTTTAAATTTAGTGTCTTTTTGCTTTGTAAAAATTCTAAAATTTCATCCTGCGCAAAGCCTACTCTTTGTGCGCAATGCTCGTGCGCAGGCAAAAAACCGCGGCATAGCGCGATATTTTCTAAAATTTCTTCATCGCATAAAAAACAATATGGTTCGTCGTGCAAGCGCCCCTCAAATTTTAAAATTTCGGCGTAGCTTTCTACGATTATGCGACGCGGATTTTGTTTGCCAAAGCGCATAGCAGCGTGGTTTAGCAGCTCGTAATAGAATTTATCCAGATGCTCGGCATCTTTTAGATGCGCGTGTAAAAGCCGCATGAACTGCTGCCAAAATAGCAGCTTCTCGCGGCTTCCGAGCCACGCGTATCCTAGATGCATCACACCGCTAAGACGAGGGAGGAAGTTTTGATTTTGCGAGAGTTCGAAGTCGATTTTATAGCCCTGGATGATGTTTGAATGGCGCGCGCCGTAGAAGCGATACACACGCACGAGCGCGCTTTCGCTCAGCACGTCTACGATACAGTCCTCGTCCCTAACTTTGGTCGTTTTTAATATAAATCCTTGCATTTTCCTATTTTAGCGAAATTCACATATAAATTTAAATAAAGAATTTTAGGTTATAATCAGAAGTTTCATTTCATAGAATTTAAAGGAAATCATATGAATTTTGGAGATCTATTTTCAAAAATACGCAGGACGCAACCTGCGCCGAGCGAAGCTCCTACGCACTGGATAAAGTGCCCGGGATGTGGCGCACTGATGTATAGCAAAGAGGTCGAGCAAAATCATAGCGTTTGCCCCAAGTGTAACTATCACCTTCGTTTTGGTGCGCAGGCTCGCATTGATCTGATCTGCGATGAAGGCTCTTTCGTGGAGTTCGATAAAAATTTGCAGCCCATAGATCCTCTAAAATTCGTCGATAAAAAATCCTACAAAAAGCGCATCTCCGAGAGCAAAGAAAAAACGGGCAGGTTTAGCGCGGTGATCGCGGGCGAGGGCGCTATAAGTAGCCAAAAAATTCAGCTCGTGGTGTTTGATTTTAACTTCATGGGCGGAAGCCTGGGCTCCGTGGAGGGCGAAAAGATCGTGCGTGCCGTAAAGCGTAGCCTCGATAAAAACGAGCCGCTAATCATCGTAAGCGCAAGTGGCGGCGCGAGGATGCAAGAAAGCACCTTTTCGCTGATGCAGATGAGTAAAACCTCTGCCGCGCTTAAAATTTTATCCGAGCATAAAATTCCATTCATCTCCGTTCTTACTGATCCTACGATGGGCGGCGTGAGCGCGTCATTTGCGTGGCTGGGAGATATCATCATCGCAGAGCCCGGCGCTCTTATCGGCTTTGCCGGGCAGCGCGTCATCAAGCAAACCATCGGCGCGGATCTGCCGGAGGGCTTTCAAAGATCGGAATTTCTGCTCGAGCACGGTCTTATAGACGCGATCGTGCCTAGAGCTGAGATGAGGCAGTATCTAAGCGATATAATAAATGTGCTTAGCAAAAACGCTGTGCAGATTGACGACACGAGTGACAAATCGCTGCACGAAGAGGGAAGCGAAGAGTAGTGCAGATAACGGTAAATTCCATCCAAAAGGGCACGGACGAGTTCGCAGGCGCAATAAGCGATTATAAAAAAATGGCGGCTAAATTTGCCGCGGTGCGAGATGAGACGTTTTTTAATGCTAATATCGCTCGTGCCCAGAGCGCGTCTCGCGAGCTCGCACTTATGGCTTACGATGAAGCTTATCTACCGCGCCTTAGCGGATACGTCGTAGCTTTGGATGAGTGCGGACAGGAGCTAGATAGCATGGAATTTGCGAGTATGCTAAAGGATAAAAGTAGCGTGTCATTTTTCATCGGTGGCGCTTATGGGCTTAGTGAAAATTTTAAGGCAAAAGCCGATAAAATAATCAGTCTTAGCAGGCTTACGTTAGCGCATAAAATCGCTAAACTTTTGCTCTTTGAGCAAATTTTTCGCGCATTGTGCATTAACGCAAACCATCCATATCACAAATAAAGGGAAGTAATGAAGAAAAACGAGTTGAAATTTTACAAGAAAATTTTAGAAGAAAAAAGAGAGCAACTCATCGCCAATATTAATAGCTCTGTAAATGAAATTTCGGAATTGCGCGAAAATAAAGCCGCGGATGATTTTGACGTAGCGAGCATGAATACGGATTTAAGCATCGAATACTCGCTCAATGTTAATCAACAAAAGGCGTTTTTAGAGATTGAAAGCGCGCTTAAACGTATCGAAAACGGCACTTATGGGCTTTGCGAAAGCTGCGGCGAGCAGATAAGCTTAGAGCGTCTTAAGGTAAATCCAGAGGCGAGATTGTGCATTTCGTGCAAGGAACAGGCGGAAAAGCAAAATAGGAGTTAGCTATGAAAACCAAGCAATTCTTTTTATATTCGATCGTCTATATCGCAATCGTTGCGATTTTAGTTTTTACGCAGCAAAGCAGTAGTTATACACTGGGGCTTTTCGGTTTTACGCTTACGCTTCCTATTGCAGTGTGGATCGTACTGCCGTTAATTTTATATATGATTTTGGCGATTTTTCATATCGTTTTTCATAGCTTCGCGTTTTACCGCACAAAAAGGGCGATCGCAAAGGATCTAAGTGCATACGATGCGATGAGTAAAGAGGTTTTACTGGGTCTTGATACCAATAAAGACTTTAAAACCGAGTATTTTAAAGACCCGAGCGAGCTTACTAAAATTTTATCTCCGTGGTACGATAGCACCGGTATAGATGTCAAAAATGAGGATCTAAAAGAGGTCATAGGCGTTATCGAGAAGGTTAAAAACGGCGAAGTGGCGGATCTGCGAAAATATAAACTTCCTAAAGATAACGGACTATTTTTGCAAAACGAGCTCAACCGCCTCGACGCTGAGCCTGCGTATGCGTATGAAATTTTAAAAACCAAGGGCGTTTATAGTGAAAATATCACTAAAAAAGCCTATGCCATAGCGCTTGCCAAAGGAAGCTACGATAAGATCAAGGCCTATAAAATTCCTCAAGACATAGCCGAGGTAAATATTTTAGTGGATCGCGCGGTGAATGACGCGAGCTTTGAGATCAGTAGCGAGGAGCTTTTTGATCTTGTAAAT
>NZ_CALIBH010000047.1 GCF_938045775.1 uncultured Campylobacter sp. | reverse complement strand
CCGTTTGTAAGCTGCCTGACGGCACGATGATCGACGCTGAAGAATTTTATAAAACAGGCGGCGATTTGAGTAAATTTAAGAGCGTAAATCGATAGAATTTTATCGCTTGCGAAATTTGCAGCAGCGAAATTCCATAAAATTCTGCGTCAAAATTCCTCTTTAAAATTTAGATTAATTCTAACTAGCAAGCATTAGCGCAAGTAAATTATTTGGGTACCTCATACAAAGTGAGAGCAGCAGAGTGATGGAAAAAATTCAATTATCCAAACATCAATGATGTGTGGAGATTTTGCTCTAGCAAGGTGCTGAAAGCAGCGGCTACGCAAAGCAGAAACATTTAAGTGATTTGACGCGACGCATAGGAAACCTACTAGATTGCTTGATTAGGACGCAGATTTTTTGGATATGCGATAAGCGCTTGTGCCCATACTTGCTGAGCTTAAATTTTAACCGTTCGTGGACGTCGCTTGCTTCCTTTTTTTTGAAAGGCTCAAATTTTAGTCGCCTGTGAGCGCCCATTCGCTTCCTTTGCCTGCGTAAATTTAGCGCGTGAAAACCACGACCTCGCCCTGCTCAAACGCGACCTGTCGCCCCGCTAGATACAGCTCGAAGTAGGGCTTCAAAAAGTCCTCCTGCGGCCTTTGCGCATAGTTTGGATACTGCAAGTACACAGGTAGCAGGTAGTCGCAGTCGATCGAATAGTATGCCTCGCCGAGCACCCATAGCTTCGCATCGAGCTTAGGCGAATCTATCATCCACTCCGTGATCGCCTCATAGACGGCGTCCGCAAGCTCATCTTCGTGATGCGCGAGATCAAAGCTCTCCTGCACGCGCGCGAATTTTATCTGCTCAAGCATCTTTAAAAGCTCGCTCTTGCCTAGAAATTCTGCGAAAATTTTTAAATTTCGAACGTACGCTAAAGCTAAACTCTTAAGCGCTTCGCCACCAAATTTCGGATCCTGCGGCGGGCAAAAATACCCGGGCGCCATGCTTTGATCGAATGCTTCCCGCGTCTGCTGCGCCGTGACTGCATATATCGGCATTATGCGCGCTTGCAGCGCTTCGCCGTTTTGCAGCGGCGCAAACACCGCTCCCACGCCCGCGCCCTCGGGCATAAAGCACTGAAAAAGTCCGTAAAGCTTATCCTGCAGATCTATCTCTTTGCAATCTAAGCTTAAATCTAGCCCCGCAGCCTCGTTAATGCGACTAGCGTATTTGAAATTCGTCATTTTCGCCCTTTTAAATTTTGACCGTCAAAGCGTTTGGGTGGAATTTACCTAAATTTTACGCATTTTCCGAATTAAATTTACGCGCGATAAGACTTTTGTAGAATTTAAAATTTAGCGGTTCGGTTTGGGTTCAGTACTGCGACAAAGCGGGTGGAGCTATGAACGGCGACAGGTTCTCGTGCAAGTGGTTAGCGACGTATGGGTTATCGCGCGGCGGGAGAGCGGCGGCGGACAGCGGCACATACGGCACGTGACGACAGGGGTAGCCGATGATCACGACCGCAGAGCTCGCAGGCTGGTTGCTCGCAAAAGCAGGTTTTCGTGCTCAGGCCGTCGCAAAATGGCGGGCGGTGTATTGGATGACGGCACGACCGCGGTATTCGCGGGCCGGTCGCTCGCAAAAGCGCTTTTTTGCGTTCATAGCGCGCATTAGCGACGCAAAGTCGGCGGCATTGTTTGATCTATTGCGCGCGAAATGAAATTTTATCGTTTAAATTTTAGAGCAAGACCTGCGCCTGCAGCGGCAAATTTGCTTGTAGTAATGAAATTTATCGTCCAAATTTAGTAAAAGATAAAATTCCAAACCGCGCATTAAGTAGTGTGAAATTTTATTTGATTTTGCTTCGCCGCGCAGCTGTTTGCGCGGCTTGCTTTAAATTTTATTCTATCCCCGCAAATGCTGCTTTCGCGTCCGCCAGATCCTTCTCGTCCGGGTGTTTCGCAGCCTCCGCCCAGCGCGCAAGTCGCTCGGGGGTGATAGGATGGGGCGAGTTGCCGCTAGAGGCCATTTTGCGCATCGTCTCAAGCAGCTTCGGATCGATCGCGCCTTGGCAGGAGAACTCCGCTACGATCTCATTACCGTTCTCTTTGAGCCCCTTTTCGAATGCATCTAAGCACTTGCGCGAATGCTCGCCGTCCGGCTCCGCGCCCAGCGTCATGAAAACGCCCAGCTTCTTGTCGTGAATTTTGCGTAAAAAGCGCGTAAATTTCGCCTCGGCCTCGCCCTTATCGACGTAAAAACCCAAGGCTATAAAGTCGTAGTCATCGACCTCGCCTTCAAAGTCGCGGAAATTTA
>NZ_CALIBH010000046.1 GCF_938045775.1 uncultured Campylobacter sp. | reverse complement strand
GCGATGAGTATTTGCCAAATGCGCGTCCGCCGCGGGCTTCGATCCGCAGAGTGCGTATTGCGCCGAAGTGCTCCGCGATTGCAAAGCATGTCGCGCCCTGCCACGTGCATAGCTCCGCATCGTGCGAGCAAGCGCGAGCTGCGTAAATAAAATTTTATGAAATTTAGAAGTTTTAAATTCCAAATTTCATAGAATTTTGCGAAACGCAAATTTTAAAATTCCATAGAATTTTGGAATTTCGGAAAGGAAAAGAGATGGATTATCTTTGCGCCCCTTGGCGAAGCGAGTATTTTACCGAAAAAAGAAGCGGCTGTCCCTTCTGCGACGCGGCGGCGGATGCGGCGTTCGACGATCGCAACGGCGTGCTTTTTCGCGCGCGGCATTGCTTCGGGGTGATGAACCTCTACCCATACAGCCCGGGCGCGTTTATGGTGATACCCTACGAGCACGCCGATAATATCGAGTGCCTTAGCGATGATGCGTGGGCGGAGATGAGCCGCTACGTGCGCGCCGGAGTGGGGATTTTAAAGCGCACGCTGGGCGCAAACGGCGTAAATATCGGCATGAACCTCGGCGCCGCCGCGGGTGCGGGTATCGCCGAGCACGTGCACTATCATCTCGTGCCGCGGTGGCAGCGCGATACGAATTTCATCACGACGATCGCAAACGTCCGCGTAAACGGCGTTTCGTTCGCCCCGCTTTTTGAGAAGCTCAAGGCGACTTACGCGGAGATTAAAATTTAAATTCGGAAGATCGAGATGGTATCGGCATGGGTTAAAAAGAACGATAAATGGGGTTTTATCGATAAAACAGGAAAGGAGATAACTTCTTGCATCTATGATGACGTTTCGTATTTTAGCGAAGGCCTAGCATGCGTTAGAAAGAACGATAAATTCGGCTTCGTCGATAAAACGGGCAAAGAAGTTATCCCCTGCATATATGATCGGACCGAGGAGTTTTGTGAGGGCTTAGCGTGGGTTAATAAGAATGATAAATTCGGCTTTATCGATAAAACGGGGAAAGAGGTGATTTCTTGTATATATGATGATGCTTATAATTTTGAGGAAGGACTGGCGGAAGTTCAAAAAAGCGGCTATTGGGGTTTTATCGATAAAACCGGCAAAGAGATCGTTCCTTGTATATATGATGGCGTTGGCGTTTTTCGCGAAGGCTTGGCGGACGTTAAAAAGAACGATTATTGGGGATATATCGATGAAACGGGAAAAGAAGTTATTCCTTGCATATATGATCGGACCGGGAGTTTTTGCGAAGGCTTAGCAAAGATTGAAAAGGACGGCAAATGGGGCTTTATCGATAAAACGGGCACAGAGGTAGTGTCTTGTATATACGAGCTTGTTTGGGATTTTGACAATACTTTGTGCGGATATTATGACGAAATCAAATATTGCGAAGGATACGTTAAAGTCAAAAAAGACGGCAAATGGGGGCTGCTAGATGATGAGGATAATGAAATTGTAAAGCCGGTGTTTTATGACGAAGTAGAATTTGTGAAAGTTTTAAGCGACGACTATATCAAGATTATTTTAGACGGTCGCGAAATAATCGTTGATAAAAACGGCAAGATAATATCGTAAATTTAAAGGAGAGATAATGATTAGCGTAGAGCAGGCGATCGAGGATCTGAAAAACGGCAAAATGCTCGTTATGGTCGATGACGTCGATCGCGAGAACGAGGGCGATTTGGTGTTTGCGAGCACCTTTAGCAGCGCACAGAAGGTAAATTTCGCGATCACGCACGCCCGCGGAGTGCTGTGCGTGGCGCTTAGCCCGCAGATTGCGCAGCAGCTAGATCTAAATTTGATGGTCGATAAAAACACTTCGAGCCACGAGACCGCCTTTACCGTCACGATCGACGCGAAGGGCGCCAAGACGGGCGTAAGCGCGTATGAGCGCAATATGACGATCGAGCTGATGTCGCGCGTGGGCGCTCGCGCAGATGATTTCGTCCGTCCAGGACATATATTCCCGCTCATCGCCAAAAGCGGCGGCGTGCTCGCTCGCACGGGCCACACTGAGGGCTCTACGGATCTATGCCGCTTGGCGGGGCTTTCGCAAAGCGCCGTGATCTGCGAGATCGTCAAAGACGACGGCGATATGGCGCGCAGGGACGATCTGGAGAAATTCTGCGCGCAGCACGACATCAATATGATCTCGGTCGCGCAGATCGTGCAGTACCGCCTAAAACACGAAACTCTCGTTAAATTTAGCGAGCTGTGTGACAGCGCGCTGTGCGGCGAGGCGGCGAAATTTTACGACGTGAGCGATCACGAGGGCAACGAGCACCGCGCATATATTTTCGGCGAGCCAGAAAAGAGCGCGCAGACGAACGTGAAATTTCATAAAATTTCAAGCGATCTGGAATTTTTAAGCGATATGAAATTTAACGATTTCATGCGCGATCTGGACGTTTTGCGCAATGAAGGCGGCGTGCTTTTGATGCTAAAATCCGCGCAAAATCGCGCCGATTTTAAGAGCTTCGGCATCGGAGCGCAAATTTTAGCGCATCTGGGCGTGAGAAAAATCAAAATTTTAAGCAAGAGCGAGCCGAAAGACTACGCGGGGCTTAGCGGATTCGGGATCGACATAGTTTGATAGTTCATATCGATTTGGACAGCTTCTTCGTCTCTGTAGCGAGGCTTGCCGATCCCGCACTTGCGGGCAAAAAGATCGCAGTCGTCGGAGGCGGCGACGAGGAGATTTTCGGCGGCAAGAGCGAGCTTGGCAGCGTGATTTTAAGCGCGAGCTATGAGGCCAGAGCGGACGGCGTGCACTCGGCTCAGCCCGTTAAAATCGCGCTCGGACTCTGCCCGCAGCTCATTTTGGTGCGCGCCAGACATGGCGAATACCGAAAAATTTCACGCGAAATTTATGAGTTTTTACTAAACTTTACGCCAGAGATCGAAAAATTTAGCATCGACGAGTTTTTTCTAAATTTACGCGGCACGCCCTACGACGCGGACGCGCTGAGCTTTGCTGCGTTTTTGCAAAGTGAAATCATGCGCCGCTTTAGCCTTCCGTGTAGCGTCGGTCTTAGCGAAGCAAAACTGATCGCAAAACTCGCTACGAGCCTTGCTAAACCCTTCGGCGTGCGGCAAATTTTAAAATCGCAAATCGCGCGCGAGCTATCCGCCGTGCCGGTAGCGAAATTCCCGGGCATCGGCAAGGCGGCGCAAAAAACGCTCGGCAAATACGGCATCATAAGCTTCGGCGACGCGTTAGGGCACAGAGAAATTTTTGAAAAGATTGGCGCAAACGGCAGGAAAATTTTCGCAGCCCTTAGCGGCGAGGATGAGGGCGAGGTCGTCTCAAAGCGCGAGCGCAAAAGTATCGGCTTTGGACGCAGTTTCGCGCCGTGCGCCGATCGGGACGAGCTGCGGCGTAAAATTTTAATTTTGGCGCGCCATTTGGCGGGCGAAGTGCTCGCCAGAGGCCTAAAGCCCGCGACTTATGATCTAAAGATCCGCTATAAATCGCGCGAGGAGTTTTCGCACCAGATCAGCCAGGATAGGGCGTTTAGTCTAAACTTGTTGAGCGAGACCGCGCTTGAGCTGTTTAGGCTCTGCGACGTGAAAAAAGGTGCGCAGATAATCCACGTAGCGCTAAATCTTTCAAATTTTAGCGGCAGATCGGGCGGCTCGCTGCTCTTTGGCGAGATCGATAAGAAGCAGCAGAGCTTGGATCGATCTTTAAGCAGGATTTGGGAAAAATTCGGCATCGAAAAGCTAAAAAAAGCGAGCGAAATTTGATTAAATTTAAAGGAAAAAGATGAAATTAGGCGAGCTATACTCGGTGATCTGCATAATCTTTGCGACGAATTTCAGGGGCGTGATAGATGAGCAGAAGTTGCGCAGCTTGGGCAAAAACTGGATCATCGTAAATAAAAATATCGAGAACAAAAACGGCCACGAGCTTTGGCAGAAAGTACAGGGCGAGGACTATGCGGCGCTAGGGCGCGATTTTGAGGCGCTAAAAGGGGCGTTTGAGATGGATTTTTTCAAACTCATAAGCGAAAGCGAAGTGGAGCTGTTTTATGAAAAATGCCGCTTCAAAAAGCCTTTCGCGGAGCTTAAAAGCGCTCACGCAGCCAATATGCTAGCACTGCTTGCTATGATCTTTAAGCAAAACACGGACGCGAAATCGCATAAAATTTTGACGCTATATCTGGCGCAATTTATCATTCCTAGCTTTTCCGCGCTTGCTACGCACGTGCAGATAAACGC
>NZ_CALIBH010000045.1 GCF_938045775.1 uncultured Campylobacter sp. | reverse complement strand
GGCTGAGTTTATCCGCAAGTTCGCGCCCGTTTTATTAAAATCCAGCGCAAAATCCGCGACCTGCGCCCCTTCAAAGCCCGTGGAAATTTTGGTTTCGTTCATATCGTATTTTGCGCCCGAAAGCAGCATCTGCGGGATCGCTACTTCGCCAGAAATTTCATCAGAAACGTCCGTATTTAGGCTGAAGCTCGGGATTTTTAGCGAGCCAAGAGAAATTAAGCTTTGATCTTGCAAAATTTCTAAGTTTTGCAGCTCGAGCTTTGAGTTTTCAAGCGCAAATTTTATATTTTCATCGAGGCTCAATCGGTAATTCAGCGTGGCGGAAAGAAAGCCGTTTTTAAGCCGCACGCCGCTAGGATCGAGGTATGATAGCCAAAACGGATCGATTTTCAGCCGTTTAAGATCTATTTTGCCATGTAAGCGCAGAGGCGCCAGATCGATGGCTCCATCGAAACTCAGCGAGTCGTATGTGCGCGAAACGGCGCTTAAATCGTGCTCGCCGATCGTTTCGTCCTTTAAGCTTAGTCCGTTGATCTCATAATTTAGCTCGGTCGAAATGAGCGAAAAGGGCCTTTTTAGGGAGTTATCGACGTAGTCCAGAGAGCCGCGCTCGATCTTAAAATTATTCAGCGTGACGTTGAAGCTGGAGTTTTCATCCTTGCTTTCGCTCTTTTGCTCCGAAAGTAGCGGCTCGAAATTGAAGGTGCCGTTTTGCTCGCGCTCAACGTGAAATTTAGGGGATTTAAGATGTAAAATTTCTATCGCGAGAGTCTTTTTAAAAAGCTTCGAAAAACCGATTTTTAAATTTATCTCATCGGCGCTAAACAGCGGTTTAAAGGTGCTAAGCTCTGGTTTCGTGACGTTTAGCTCGTAGGTAAAGGGGTTAAATTTGGCGTCCTGCACGCTAAAGCTCGCTCTGCCTTCTAGAATTTTAGGCAGCGCTTTTTCGATAAAAAGCGGCACGCCGAAAAAGCCCGCAAGCACGTAAAACAGCGCAAATCCACTTACGCCGAAAGCAAACTTACGCCAGTGTTTTATAAAAAAATTTTTCATTTTTCCGCTCATTAATTTTGATAGCGTAAAATTATATCCAAAAATTTCGTGCAAAGGGTTAAAATTTGCTGGTTCACATCTGCTGCTCGGTCGATTGCGATTATTTTTTGCGCCGCTTAAAAGAGCTCATGCAAGAGCCGCTAATAGGCTATTTTTATGATCCCAACATACACCCCTACGGCGAATACGTTCTTAGAATGCACGACGCGAAGCGGGTTTGCGAGAATTTAGGGATTAAATTTATCCCGGGCGAGTATGATTTTCAGGGCTGGCTAGACGGCGCGCGCGGGCTTGAAAATGAGCCCGAGAAAGGCGCGCGCTGCGAGTTTTGCTTTGATTTTCGCATGCAAAAAACAGCCGAGCTCGCGCTAAGTTTGTGCGAGCGTAAAATTACCACGACTCTTCTTATGAGTCCCAAAAAATCGCACTCTCAGCTCTGCGCCTCGCTACAGCGCATTTGCGAGCGCTGCGGACTGGAGTTTATCGCGCCCGATTTTCGCAAAAATGGCGGCACGAACGAGCAGTTTGCGCTTGCGAAAAAAGACGCGCTCTATCATCAAAACTACTGCGGCTGTATCTACGCGCTTGCGGCGCAGCGGAATGATCAGCAAAGGGCTGAACGAAATTCGGGCGGAAGTTTGACGGCGGATTTGAGACGAAATTTAGCCTGCGATGCCGAAATTTACGAGCTAATGTCGCCGATCGATAGGCAAATCTTGCCCGCTTCGGTAGAGGAGAAGTTGAAATTTTACAAAAAGCTTTGTGCTATCGAAAGAAAAGGGGTTAAATTTAGCGTGCTGCGCGATCGGTTTTTAAATTACCGCCTGCTCCGTGCATGGATTAAATTTGACGGCAAGGTCGCGCCTTCGTTTGTGCTATTTGGCTCGCATTTTACGCGCGAAAACGTGAAGTTTAGCATAGAGCGCGAGTGCGAAATTTTTTGCAGCGACAAAGGCGAGATTAAAATTTTAAGCCTGGCGAAATTTAACGAAATTTCAAGATCAAATTTCAAAAGCGTATCCGAAATGCTAAAAAACCCGCCGAGTCTCGCGCGCCAAAATAAAACTCGCGCCGCCCTGTGCACTGCTGGCTCGCTCTCGCCGATCATCGTCACGGACGAGATAAGAGCCGCCAAAGTTCAAATTTACGGGCTCTCGCGCATATTTTTAGACGTTAGGGAAATTTTAGTAAGAATTTGATAAGATTCTAAAATTTCTAAAAAAGGCAGATCAATGATAGATATAAACGAAATCCTCTCCATCCTACCTCATCGTTTTCCGTTTTTGCTGATAGATCGCGTCGAAGAGCTCAGCATCGGCGAAAGCATCAAGGCCTATAAAAACGTAACCTACAACGAGCAGATCTTTCAGGGTCACTTCCCAGGCCATCCGATCTATCCGGGCGTAATGATAATCGAGGGCTTAGCGCAGGCGGGCGGCGTGCTGGCGTTTAAGAGTATGGAGAAAGACGGCGTCGATCTAAGCGACAAAGTCGTGTATTTTATGAGTATCGATAACGCTAAATTTAGAAGTCCCGTCCGCCCCGGCGACAAGCTTGAGTATCGCATTAGCGTAATCAAACATCGCGGACGCATCTGGGTGCTAAAGGGCGAAGCCTACATCAACGATGGCGCCACACTGGCCGCACAGGCTGAACTTCAAGCGATGATAATGGATAAATGATGGCTAAAGTTCACCACACGGCGATCATCGAGGACGGCGCGCAGATCGGAGCCGAGGTTGTGATCGAGCCGTATGCTTTCATAAGCGCGCAGGCTAAAATCGGTGACGGCTGCACGATCAAGCAGGGCGCGCGCATCATCGGCGATACGCAAATCGGCGAGGGCTCTAAAATTTTTTCATACGCGATCGTGGGCGAAATTCCGCAGGATATGAGCTTTGAAGAGGGCGAGCGCACGGGGTTAGTCGTCGGCAAAAACGCTACGATTCACGAGTTTTGCACGATCAGCTCGGGCTCGCATAAGGGCGATGGATTTACGCGCATCGGCGATAATCTATTTATGATGGCGTATTGCCATATCGCGCACGACTGCGTGCTGGGAAGCAACATAATCTTAGCCAATAACGCCACGCTCGCAGGCCACGTCGTAATGGGCGATTATGCCGTTATCGGCGGGCTTACCCCCGTGCATCAGTTCGTCCAGATCGGCGAGAGCTGCATGATCGCAGGCGCTAGCGCGCTTAGTCAGGACGTGGTGCCGTTTTGTCTAGCCGAGGGAAATCGCGCCTATATTCGCGGGCTAAATTTAACGGGCATCCGCCGCCGCTTCGATAAAGAGACGGTCGAGACGATAAATCGGGCGTATAAATTTTTATTCAACCAAGGCGGGGGTTTAAAGGAGCAGGCACAAATTTTATTAAACGAAACGAGCGATCAAAACGTGCGCAAGATGTGCGAGTTTATAATCAACACAAAACGCGGGATTCCGCTAGATAAAGGTAAAATTTAATGGCAAACAAGTGCAGTTTTTGCGGTGAGACGGGCGCGGACGGACGTCGTATCTATCCTAACGACGACGGTACGGCGGCTATCTGCAGCTATTGTATCGATATGGCATACGCCGCTATCCACGGCAGCGAGGGTCAAAATGAGGCGGTACAAAATCAAAATAAAGAGATCGATTTCGAGGCTATCAAGCCAAAGGCGCTGATGGAGGTTCTAAACCGCTACGTCATCGGTCAGGAGCGCGCTAAGAAAATTTTTAGCGTCGGCGTTTACAACCACTATAAAAGAATTTTCAGACAGACCGATGCGAAGGGCGACGATACCGAAATTTCAAAATCAAATATCTTGCTTATCGGACCTACCGGCAGCGGCAAGACGCTTATGGCGCAGACCTTGGCGAAATTTTTGGACGTGCCGATCGCCATTAGCGACGCTACGAGCCTAACGGAAGCGGGCTACGTCGGCGAGGACGTAGAAAATATCCTCACCCGTCTTTTGCAAGCCGCGGACGGCGACGTAGAGAAGGCGCAGCGCGGTATCGTATTTGTAGATGAGATTGATAAGATCGCGCGAATGAGCGAAAACCGCAGTATCACGCGCGACGTAAGCGGCGAAGGGGTGCAGCAAGCGCTACTTAAGATCATCGAAGGAAGCGTCGTAAATATCCCTCCAAAGGGCGGCCGCAAGCATCCAAATCAGGACTTCATCCAGATCGATACTACTAATATTTTGTTCGTCTGCGGCGGCGCATTCGACGGGCTAAACGAGATCATCAACCGCCGCATCGGGCAGAACGTGCTAGGGTTTAACCAAACCAAGCGCAGCAAGAAAGAGAGCTTAAATTTACTAAATATGGTCGAGGCCGACGATCTGGTGCATTACGGTATAATCCCCGAGCTCATCGGGCGATTGCACGTAGTGGCTACACTAAATGAGATCGACGAAAAGGCTATGGTTAGAATTTTAACCGAGCCGAAAAACGCGATCTTAAAACAATATCAAAAGCTCTTTGCGATAGACGGCGCAAATTTAAAATTTGACGACGACGCGCTAAGGGAGGTCGCGAACCTGGCGATTAAGCGCAAAACCGGCGCACGCGGACTTCGCAGCATAATCGAGGAGATCATGATCGATATTATGTTCGATCTGCCCGAGCTTAAGGGCTATGACGTCATCATCTCCAAAGAGGTCGTAGACGGCGTCTCCAAGCCGATACTTGTAAAACAAAATTTAACTGCATAAAGGGGATAAATGTTACTTGATTCGATTCTAGGATTATTTTCTAGGGATATGGGCATCGATCTAGGCACGGCAAACACGCTCGTGCTGCTAAAAGATAAAGGCATCATCATCAACGAGCCAAGCGTCGTCGCGGTACAAAATGAACGCTACGGCAAGCAAAGGATCATCGCCGTGGGCGCCGAGGCTAAAGAGATGCTAGGACGCACTCCTGGCGATATCGAGGCGGTGCGCCCGATGAAAGACGGCGTTATCGCGGATTTTGATATGACGGAGAAGATGATTAGGTATTTCATCGAAAAGACCCACAAGCGCCGCTTTTTCGTGAGTCCGCGTATCATCATCTCGGTTCCTTACGGACTAACTCAGGTCGAGCGTAAAGCCGTGCGCGAAAGCGCGATGATAGCGGGCGCGCGCGAGGTTTATCTAATCGAAGAGCCGATGGCTGCGGCAATCGGTGCGGGACTTCCTGTAAATGAAGCGCGCGGCTCGTTGGTCGTAGATATCGGCGGCGGTACCACGGAGATCGGCGTTATCTCTTTAGGCGGTATCATCAGTGCCAAATCCGTCCGAGTCGCGGGCGATAAGATCGACGCAAGCATCGTTAACTACGTCAAAGAAAAATATAGCCTGCTTATTTCGGAGCGTGCGGCCGAGGAGATTAAGATCAAGATCGGCACAGCGGTGCAACAGCAAAAAGACCTTACCTACACGGTCAAAGGAAAAGACCAGATCAGCGGGCTTTTAAGCTCGGTTGATCTTACGAGTGAGGACGTTAGAGAGGCGATCAAAGACTCGATCAGAGAGATTGCGGACGCGCTGAAATTTGTGCTAGAAAGCATACAACCCGAAGTCGCCGCCGACATCGTCGAAAACGGCGTCGTGCTAACGGGCGGCGGCGCGCTCATTCGCGGATTGGATAAGTATCTAAGCGACACCGTAAAGCTTCCGGTTTTCGTCGCGGACGAGCCGCTGCTGTGCGTCGCAAACGGCACGGGAAAAGCCCTAGAAGAGATCAAATCGCTAAAACAAGCGGCAAATGACTAATCTCAAACTCCTCCTCGTCGCGGTTTTGCTGGTAGCCGTTTCGCTTACGTTCGGCTCGTATATC
The DNA here is from genome assembly GCF_938045775.1 of uncultured Campylobacter sp. Taxonomy (GTDB): domain Bacteria; phylum Campylobacterota; class Campylobacteria; order Campylobacterales; family Campylobacteraceae; genus Campylobacter_B. Next base: position 3,896 of record NZ_CALIBH010000045.1, on the reverse strand, counting down.
CACGGCAAATTTATCGGATTTGCAGGAGGAATTTTAGAGGTTTATTACGGCGTGAGTGATCGGATAAAAAGCGCTGTGAACGAGCATTTTAACCAAGCAGAGACGATCAAGGCTCTACGAGAAGAAAATGCCGAGTTAAAAAAATCGGCGATGCTGCTTAGTACGTTCGCGGGCGAGCTGAATAAAATTTTGATCGATAAAAATAGCTCCATTTATGAGCCCAAAGTCCAGCTCGTAAAGGCGCTGAGCTACGCGAATCTAAACGACTACAACAAATTCTTTGTAAATTTTGAAAATTTTGACCCAAACAAAATTTACGGCCTCATCAGCGAGGGTAAAACTGCAGGAATTTTAGTAAATAAAGATGGGCGCCCGCTTGCGATCTTACAGCGCGACGAAAAGAGCAACTTCTCTGTTTTCATAGGCGATGCTCAAATTCCGGGCGTCGCGGGCGGCGAAAAAAATGAGCTCGTGGTTAGATACATCCCGCAGTGGCTCGATCCCAAGGTAGGCGATGAGGTTTTTACGAGTGGCAAAGATGAAATTTTCTTTGCCGGCGTGCCGGTAGGAAAGGTTAAAGAGATTCAAAACGGAAAGTTATACAAAAGCGCCGTCGTAGAGCCCTATGTGGGCTCCGAGATGCCGGCGTTTTTGTATGTCGTTACAAAGGAAAATTGATGCCCAAAAGAGATGATATTAAGACGATTTTGCTGATCGGCAGCGGTCCGATCGTAATCGGTCAGGCGTGTGAGTTCGACTACAGCGGCACGCAGGCGGCTAAGACGTTAAAGAGCCTCGGATACCGCGTAGTGCTAATAAACTCTAACCCCGCTACCATTATGACCGATCCCGATTTTGCCGACGCTACTTATATCGAGCCGATTACCAAAGAGAGCATTTTGCGTATCATAAAGCGCGAGGGCGTCGATGCGATCCTGCCTACGATGGGCGGACAGGTCGCGCTAAACGTCGCGATGCAGGCTTACGAAAGCGGCGAGCTAGCAGGGGTGAAATTTCTAGGCGCCAACCCCGAAGCGATCAAAAAGGGCGAGGATAGGGTAAAATTTAAAGAGGCGATGATTAAGATCGGAATGGATCTGCCTAAATCCAAATACGCCTACAATATCGAAGAGGCGATGGCTGCGGCGAATGAGATCGGCTTTCCGCTCATTATCCGCGCTAGCTACACCCTAGGCGGCGCAGGCAGCGGCGTGGCGTATAATATCGATGAGTTTAAAGAGGTCGCGCAAAACGGGCTAGATGTAAGCCCGATAAATGAAATTTTGATCGAAGAGAGCCTGCTTGGATGGAAAGAGTTCGAAATGGAGGTAATCCGCGATCACAAGGATAACTGCATCATCGTCTGCTCGATCGAAAATTTCGACCCGATGGGGGTGCATACGGGCGATAGTATCACGGTTGCGCCCGCTCTGACGCTTACCGACAAAGAGTATCAAAGGATGCGCGACGCGAGCTTTAAAATTTTACGCGAGATCGGCGTGGATACGGGCGGCTCAAACGTGCAGTTTGCGGTAAATCCGCAAACGGGGCGGATGATCGTCATCGAGATGAACCCGCGCGTAAGCCGCAGTTCGGCGCTTGCGTCTAAAGCCACGGGCTATCCGATCGCCAAGGTCGCTACGATGCTGGCGGTAGGCTTTAGCCTGGATGAGATTAAAAACGACATCACCGGCACGCCCGCAAGCTTCGAGCCGGTGATCGATTATATCGTTACTAAAATTCCGCGCTTTGCGTTTGAAAAATTCCCCGGCGCAAACCCCTATCTCGGCACTGCGATGAAGAGTATCGGCGAGGTAATGGCGATCGGGCGCAGCTTTAAAGAGAGCATCCAAAAGGCGCTGTGTTCGCTGGAGAAGGGCTACTTCGGCTTCGTGGAATTAAATTTGAGCGACAAGGATCTCATCTTCGGGCTTCGCAACGCGCAGCAAGATAGAATTTTGTATATCGCTCAGGGCTTTAGAGCGGGTATGAGCGTGGATCAAATTTACGAGCTTAGTAAGATCGACCGCTGGTTTTTGAGCCAGATCGAGCAGATCGTAAAATTTGAAGAGCGCATCGATATGGAGATCATCAACGACGCGCCGCTTCTAAGACAGGCCAAGAGTTGGGGCTTTAGCGATAAGATGATCGCAAATTTGATCAACAAAAAAGATAGTCTTGGCCTTACGCAAAACGACATCCATTTTGCCTGCGCCAGACAGGGCATCGGCCTTGAATACAACGAAGTAGATACCTGTGCGGGCGAGTTTGCGGCGCTTACTCCGTATCTGTACTCCAGCACCAACATAACTCCCGCCATCGCAAGCCGTAAAATTTCAAAAGATAACAAAAAGGTCCTCATCATCGGCGGCGGTCCGAACCGCATCGGGCAGGGCATCGAGTTTGACTACTGCTGCGTGCACGCTAGCTATGCTCTGCGCGATATGGGGATCACCACGATAATGTATAACTGCAACCCAGAAACCGTCAGCACCGACTACGACACGAGCGATATTTTATACTTCGAGCCGATCGACTTCGAGCACGTTAGAGCGGTCATCGAGGCCGAGAACCCCGACGGCGTGATCGTACATTTCGGTGGCCAAACGCCGCTAAAGCTCGCTAAGCGCCTAAGTACCGTGGGAGCCAAGATCATCGGCACGAGCGCGCGCACGATAGACGTAGCGGAGGATCGTAAGAAATTTAGCGAGTTTATCGCAAGTATCGGCGTTAAACAGCCTAAAAACGATACCGCCGTAAGCGAAGCCGAAGCAATTGAAAAGGCCGCTGCGATCGGCTATCCCGTACTCGTGCGCCCTAGCTACGTGCTAGGCGGTCGCGCGATGCGGCGCGTGCATAGCGAAGCCGAGCTTAGGCAGTATATGAGCGAAGCCATGAGCGTGAGCCACCACTCTCCCGTGCTGATAGATAAATTTTTACTTGACGCGACCGAGCTTGACGTCGATGCGATCTGCGACGGGCGCGACGTATATATCGGCGCGATAATGGAGCATATCGAAGAGGCGGGCATCCACAGCGGCGATAGCGCGAGCATCCTGCCGCCGCTTAGCCTAAGCGCGGAGATGATCGATCTGGTAAGCCGCCAAACTAAAGAGATCGCGCTAAATCTCGGCGTCGTGGGGCTTATGAATATTCAATTCGCGATTTTTGAAAACGAGCTTTACATTATCGAGGTAAATCCGCGTGCGAGCCGCACCGTGCCGTTTGTAAGCAAGGCGAGCGGAATTCCGATGGCAAAGGTCGCTACCCGCGTAATGTGGCAAGGGGGTCTGCGCGAGGCTTTGAAATTTTACGACGAGTTCGGCGTGCTGGTCGAAGAGAAGGGAATTTTAAAGCCGCGTATTAAAAACCATATCTGCGTAAAAGAGAGCGTCTTTCCTTTCAACAAGCTTGCGGGCGCGGATCTGATTTTGGGACCTGAGATGAAAAGCACCGGCGAGGTGATGGGTATCGGCGAAAATTTCGCCAAAAGCTTCGCTAAATCTCAAATCGGCGCTAGCAACGCGCTTCCAAGCGGCGGCAAGGTATTTTTGTCGCTCGCAGATCACGACAAGTTGCGGGCCGTGGAGCTTGCACGCGCACTTGCGGGCGCGGGCTTTAGTATCGCCGCTACTAGCGGTACTCACAAGCTATTAGGCGAAAACGGTGTGGAGTGCGAGTTTGTCTATAAAATCAGCGAGGGTCGCCCAAATATCGAGGACAAGCTCAAAAACGGCGAAATTTCGCTCGTCATCAACACCAGCGACAGCAAATCAAACTCTACCGACGCCGCGAAGATCCGCCAAAGCGTGCTGCGCTTTAGACTGCCGTATTTTACGACGATGAAGGCGGCGATCGCGGCTACGCGCTCAATCTGCTCGATAAAGGACGAATCT
>NZ_CALIBH010000044.1 GCF_938045775.1 uncultured Campylobacter sp. | reverse complement strand
TGGCTCATCACCGGCTCGATATCCGCATCGCTAATAGCGTGCGCCGAAATCAAAAGCGCTCCGCAAAGCGCTAGAACTTTTAAAATTTTCATTTTTATTCCTTTATTAATTTCTCGCGATTTTGCTCATAAGCATCGCGTAAAAATGGATATAGATCCACCGCATCTTTGGTCATTTTTTCATAAAATTTCGGATCGCGCGAGTAGTCGTTAAATATTCTAAATCCGTTGACGGAGTTTCGAACAGTGCCATCTTTAATATAATTTATCGGGTTTGAAAAATAATCTCCTACCATTCCGAAAGTATCGCGTAGATTGCTCTGTCCCAAAATCGGCCAGACGATGTGCGGACCCGCCGGCACGCCCCAATACCCGAGTGTCTGCCCGAAATCCTCGTCGTGGCGCGGAATCCCGTAGTATTTGCCCGCCATATCGTTAAGCCCGCCGAAGCCGACGGTCGAATTGATCAAAAATCGCTTCGTCTCGTCCCAAGAATTTTCAAATTTACCCTGCAATAGGTTGTTTACGAGCCTCATCGGATATAAAATATTATAGAAAAAATTTGAAAACGCGCCCTGGATCGGATCGGGCATTACGTAATCGTAGCCGCTGGCTACGGGGGTTAATATGTATGAGTAAAATACGTCGTTAAAGCTCGTCATAACGCGGTTATAGCCGCTAAGCGGATCGAAAACCTCGCGCTTGGCGAACTCCTCATCAAAACCATCCGTATCGCTAGGTGCTACGTCTTGCTTTTGCGAGCAACCGCAAAGTGCCAATGCCGCGGCTAAGAATAGAATTTTTATAAATTTCAAATGCGACCCTTCTTTATAAATCAAAGTGGCGATTTTACAAATTTAAAGAAATTTTGTCAATAAGGGTAAAAATTTCGTATAGAATTTCCCTCTTTATATCGTAGAATAAAGCCTGCGGCTCTTTAAGAAATATATCAGAGGATATATTATAAAATCACGTGAAAGTAAATAAGAAAGGATGAAAATGGACGCAAAATTTGCTTTGGAATTCCTACTTGGTAAGGAAACATCACTTCTAGCCAAGCACATTAAGCTGCTTAAGGCCGTAGATGAGACTAAAAGTATTACAAAGGCCGCAGAGATCGTAGGAGTATCGTATAAAAACGGCTGGGATGCGTTAAATTTAATCAACAACGCGAGCAAAAAGCCGCTCATCGTTCGCACTCAAGGCACTAAGAAAAATAGCGGCTCGGAGCTCACTCCATACGCTCACAAGCTGATTCGCGCTTATGATGCTATCAGCCACGCGGGTGAGACATTTTTGAGTGAAATTTTAAAGCTTGACGAGATTACAGAAGAGAGCCTTTTAAGCTTAGAGAAGATCGGTATGAAGCTTTCTGCGCGCAATCAGCTAAGTGTTGAGATTACGGATGTTCAAACAGGCGCTGTAAATTCTCAAATCACGGCTAAGCTCGCAGGCGGCGAAATTTTATGCGCGACGGTAACCGTAGAGAGCGAAAAAAATTTAGGGCTGAAGGCTGGCAAGGACGTGCTGTTTTTATTCAAAGCTCCAAGCGTCATCATCGCTAAAGGAGCCTCGGAGAAGCTAAAACTTAGCACGACGAATCAAATCAAAGGCACGATTAGCGAGGTCAAAATCGGCGCGGTAAACGCAGAGATCTGTCTAGGCACAAGCTCACACCAAAACATCACCGCGATCATCACGCGAGAATCTGCCACCGCGATGGGTCTAGGAGTAGGGGATGAAGTAACGGCGATCATCGAGCCTAGCGAGATCATTATTGGCGCGTAATAGGGTGAAAATTGGGTGCACAAAATTTTAAAATTTAAGGCGCAAATTTAAAATTTTAGATACAATTCAATTCTGGCGAGAGCCGAAACGAAAGGCATAAAATGAAGTTGAAAGCAGTGCTTTTAGGAATTTTAACGGCAAGCGCGCTTAGCGCAGGCGAGGTCAGCATCGCAGCCGCTGCGAACACGACGTATGCGTTTGACGAGATCAAGGCGGAATTTGCCAAGCTGCATCCGCAAACCACGCTAAACGTGAGCTTGGGTGCGAGCGGAGCGCTTAGTACGCAGATCAAAAACGGCGCGCCGTTTGATATTTTTATGGCGGCGGATATGAAATTTGCAGACGATCTGCATAAAGAGGGCTTTGCGACGGCGCCTGCCAAAACTTACGCCAAAGGCAAAGTGGCGATGTTTAGCGTGCGCGGCGTAGATCTTAGCAAGGGGCTTGAAGCTTTAAAAGACCCTAGCGTCAAAACGATTTCGATAGCAAATCCAAAGACCGCTCCTTACGGCACCGCAAGCGTACAGGCCTTCCAAAAAGCAGGGGTTTACGATGAGATCAAAGGCAAAATCGTAGAAGCAAAATCGATCGGCGAGGCTCTTTCGCAAGCGCTTAAAGCGTCCGACGTTGGTTTTATCGCAGCTAGCGCGATGTATGCGCCTAAGATGGCAAAGGACGGCTGCAACGGCAAGCCTTGCAAGCAGGGCGAAAATTTCGTCTTGGTTGACACCAAGCTCTACGAGCCGATAGCTCAAGGCATGGTCGTGCTAAACCGCGCCAAAGACAATGCCGAAGCCAAGGCGTTTTATGATTTTATCCTAAGCGATAAGGGCAGGGCGATCTTTGCTAAATACGGATACGAGTTTTAATGATTAGAGCGAGAATCAACGAAATTTTACAAAAAGACGGCATCCATTCTGTAGGATTTATCGCGGGCGGCATCAAGCTACGTGGCGTATTTCTGCAGCTAAGTAGCGAGCTTAAGGTGAGTAGCGAAGTTTACGTGGGCTTTAAAAGCACTGATGTGCTTTTATCTCGCGAGGCTCTAAGTGGTGCATCTAGCGAAAATGAAATTTACGGCAAGATTACAAGCCTAAGCTTGGGCGAAATTCTATGCACGCTCAGGTTTGAAGGCAAGATAAGCTTTGATGTGCTCATTAGCGCGCATTCTGCGCAGGAGCTTGCTTTACGCGAGGGCGACGAGGTTTTCGCATACATTAGCGCCACTGCGATATATATAGAAAAATATGGTAACGATTGATTGTAAGAAAAAAATCAGTGATGATTTCTCGATTGATGCTCGCTTAGAGATTAACAAAGGCTCGTTTGTATGCCTATATGGGCGCAGCGGCAGCGGTAAGACTACATTGCTGCGCATTTTAGCGGGATTTTTGCGCGCAGATAGCGGTAGCATAAAAGACGGCGATCGCGTGCTACAAGAAGGCAATGAATTCTTAAGTGCGGGCAAGCGCAGGATCGGCTTTTTATTTCAAGACTACGCACTTTTTGAGAATATGAGCGTGACAGGCAATCTACTTTTTGCCAGAAACGATCCGCAAAAAGCTGCAATGTTGCTTGAAATTTTAGAGCTTAGCGAGTTTGCAAAATCTGGCGTAGAGGGTCTTAGCGGCGGACAGAAGCAGCGCGTAGCACTTGCTCGCGCACTGATGCAAGAGCCTGAAATTTTGCTACTTGACGAGCCGCTTTCGGCGCTTGATTTTACGATGCGTGAAAAAATCCAAGAATATCTGCTAAAAATCCACGAGCAGTTTCATCAGACCGTGATTTTGGTAAGCCACGACGTAAGCGAGATTTATAGACTTTGCAAGCGAGTTTATGAGATGAAGGACGGCAGGATCGTCCGCACCGGTACGCCGGAGGAAATTTTCCTTAAAACTAGCGGCTCACAGAAGTTTTCTTTCGCGGGCAAGATTGTCGATTTGCAAGCACGCGACGGGGTCAAAGTGGCTGTCGTAGCGATCGGCAGCCAGCTGTGCGAAGTGGTGCTAAGTGGTGCAGAAGCCGAGGGCTTGCAAGTAGGCGACGAGGTCAAAACAGGCGCCAAAGCCTTTAATATCACTCTGCGTAAAATTTAAACGCAGGCTAGAGCAAAATTGCAATGCGAGCCTAGATAGCGTGGGGAAATTAAGCTTTAAATTTTAGATTTTGCGCAGACAGGCGCCGTTAAATTCCTTCTTTGAATTTATTGATTGGCGCGGTGGGTTTATTTTTAAATTTAGCGGCTTTTAGCTTACTTTTTTGGCAGGAGTTGCGCGAATTCTATCATGCGATTTTGGTAAAAAATTTAATGTGAAGCTTAGCGCAAACTTAAAATTTTCAGATTTAGAATTTTACCTGGATTTTGTGGCTTTGAAATTTTAAAAGCTCTAACGGCTTGAAGCTTGCGTGTTAAACTCGCTTAATAAGAGCTGCGGCAGGATTTCATTAACCGGGTCTTTTGGGTTTATGCGAAATTTTAAAATTTTGTTTTGTCAGGCTCAATGTAATTCCACTAAGTTGTTCAGAGAATGCCGTTTGGCTATATCTTGCGTGAAATTTGCGCTCAGATAAATCCTGTCCGCTTAAGTTTTAAAGCCTAGTGAAGCTTTTTGGAATTTAGCTCAGCAAATTCGTGGTCTTAAAAATTTGCCAGCTTGGTAGAGAGCTTAAAGGTTCAGCAGGATTTGTACGCTTGAAGGAATTTATTAGCCAAGCACTTTTATAAATTCCGCTCGCTTTAGCTTGCGCGAAATTTTTAAAATTTCATTTCGCTAAAGCTCTTGGGCAGCTAGGTCTGCGCAGAATTTTTCAAAATTTCATTTTGCAAAGCCTTATGACTATGAGGTTTGCGCAAATTCTATCTAGCTTTGCCTCTAAATTTTAAAGTAGGGCTAGGCTTTTAAGATTTTATAGTTTGGGCCCAGCGGCTCGGCTCGGAGGATAAATGTTTGAAATTCTAAAGGGGCTCGATTACACGCCGTTTCTCGTCTCATTAAAGCTTGCGAGCTTAACGACATTTGCGTTGTTTATCATCTGCGTGCCGCTTGCGTTTTTTATGGCGAGAAAAAATTTCCGCGGCAAAAGCGTGATCGAATCGATCATCTCGCTTCCGCTGGTGCTGCCGCCCTCGGTGCTAGGCTTTTATCTACTCGTTTTTCTATCGCCGTATTCGGTGCTAGGGGAGTTTTTTGACAAACACTTCGGGCTTCGGCTCGTATTTAATTTCAGCGGGCTCGTGATCGCGAGCTGTATCTACTCGCTGCCGTTTATGTTTTCGCCGCTGGTTTCGGGCTTTCGCTCGCTTCCGCGCTCGCTTTTTTGGGCGTGCGACTCGCTTGGCAAGGGCTATTTTTCCAAGCTGTTTCGCGTCGCGTTGCCTGCGATACGCCACTCCCTGCTTAGCGCGCTAGTGATCTGCTTTGCGCATACGATGGGCGAGTTCGGCGTCGTGCTGATGATCGGCGGCAGCGTGAGCGAGCAGACCAAGGTTGCCTCCATTGCGATTTATGAAGCGACTGAGACGCTCGATTTTGCGCGGGCTCACGCATATTCGGCGCTGATGCTACTCTTTAGCTTTGCGGTACTTTTGATTATGCATTTTTTGGGCGCAAAGGGCGCGAAAATACAAGCTTAAATCGGCTTTAAAACGAAATTTGCTAAAATCCCGCAAAATTTGGAATTTGGCATGAAAAATAAAAAAGACTTCGTTACCGAAAGATTTAACGCCGCCTTGATTCTAGGCGCTGCGCTGCTTACGCTTGTAGTAGTTTGCGAGATTAGCTTTTTGCGCACTAGGATCGCTACGCAGCTTGATTTGCGGACGCGCACGGCGATTACTTTACTTAAAAATACCGACGAGTCGCTTTTTGACGAGCTTGAAATTCTAAAAGAAACTATCCTTTCTTTGGGCGCAAGGCACGAAGCTATGCAAAGCAAGCTTTATGCGGATTTGATCCGTAATGTCGTAAAATCTTCTCATAGATTTGACGCTATTTTTTATCTACGCGCCCGCGGCGCGGAACAGGAGAGCTTAGCACATTTTTCATCGGATGCGCGTATTTCGGATCTTGGCGAGATACGGCTTGCGGATATCGCAAGCGAGCTAAAAAAGGATGAATGGGTATCGCGCTATATGATGATGGACGGGGCGTGGCGGTATTTTTTGATCAAGCGCGTAAACGCTGATTCATATCTGCTAGGCTTTGCCAACACCGCTAGGCCGATTGCCAGGCTCTCTTCGCTGGGAGATATTTTGGTCTTTAATGCCGAAGGCAAATTTTTTAACGCTCCTGGCAGCGTAACCGATCTATTGGGGCAGGATTTTGATTTTTCGCGCCTAGGCGAAGTGGTAAGCTTCGAAGACGAATCTGGACTAAGCTTTGCCTATCTTGCGAAATTTGGAGATAATTTCGTAATGGCTCGCGAACGAGCCGGCTATTTTTTAGGCGTGGACGATTTTATCGTCGTAGCGCTGGCAGCAGCGATTTTAGCTTATTTAATCCTTTTAATTTCAAATTTTACGTTTTTAAAAAAGCGCGTTTTTATCCCGCTAGCGGCAGTTCAAAATGCTCTGCGTCAAGGAGATTATCACTCCAAAATCCGCGATATAGAAGCGCTAAATCCGCTAAGCTCCGTCTTAGAAATTTCTAAATCCATAGACGAGGTTTTGAAGTCTAATCTGCGCCACGGCGATTTTAGCCTCAGCTTTAAAGATGCGCTAAAATACAGCTCTCTTTCAGTGCTTAGCATCGATAATGTAGCAGGCACGATCGAAAGCGCTAGCAACGGCGCGCGCGAGCTTTATGGCGATGACGTCGTGGGGCGGAATATCTTCGCGCTGCAAGCAGGCTCGTTTTACGATCACGCCTATCAGACCCAGCGTGCAAACTATGTCAAAGAAAACTATGTCGTAACCCGCCAAGAGACCAAAAATGGCGTCAAAGACCTCTATGTTAAAAAATCTTATATCCGCGACGGAAGTAAAATTTCAACTCTTTTTGTGGTGCTGGATGCGTCAAAATATCGCAGATTTTACGATGAAACTAAGCAAAAATATGAGTATTTAAATCACGCGCCTATCGTTACGCTCGTGTTTGACTACACTTCGGGCAAGATCGTAGATGCTAGCAAAAATATAAAAGAGCTTTGGGGCTACGAAGCGGCGCAGTTTTTAAGTGGCGAGATAAGGCTATGGGATTTGCTGGATGAAAAGGACGCGAATGAGGCTAAAAATGAAATTTTAAACCGCTTAGCCGATATGCCCGCAGAAGAGCTAAGCTTTTCTCAAAGCTATAAAATTCGCCATAATGATAATATCCGCTATAGCTACGAAGTGAGCATCTATGTCAAAAAGTCCGCCGCCAGGGCTGCGTTTTATTTTCAAAATATCGATGACGATGTTAAGGCGATCCGCGGCTTGCAGGAGGATTTGGACTTTTACCGCACGGTAATCGAGACTAGGAATTTTTGCACCTGCTTAATCGATCTTGATGCGCAGACGCTGTCGTTTGATAAAAATTACTTTAAAATTTTAAAATATCGCGGCAAAAGGCTAAATACTGCGATGAGCTTTGGGGAGTTTAGTTATGAAATTTACTTCGCGGATTTAGAGAATTTCAATAAAATGATTCGCGAATGCACCGCCGGGCTTAGAAATGATTTTAGCTGCGAATTCCGTCTGCGAAACGCCGCTAATGCCTATACTTGGATCAGTATGCAAGGCTACGTCACCGAAAAGCACGGCTCTCGCTCTCGCCTTGTAAAAACTACGCTCGAAGATATTAGCTCGCGCAAGCAGACGGAGCTGGAGCTAAATTTAAACGCCAACGTCTTTTCGCGCTCGCTAGAGGCGATCTTAATCACAGATGAGAGCGGTCGCGTGCTGCGCGCTAATAACGCCTTTTATGAAATCACCGGCTATAGCGAAAGCCAAACCATCGGCAAAATTCCAAATTTCTTCGCTCCTACGGAGGGCGGAGCAGACGTGATGGAGAGGATTAGAAAAAATCTCGTCGGCAAACAGACCTCTTACAAAGATGAAATTTACGGACTAAAAAGAGGCGGCGGCACCTTTCCTGCGCTATTTACGGCAATTGCGATAAAGGATGATTTTTCGCTTACTTCAAATTTCATTCTGATGTTTACCGAAATTTCGCAGATCAAGCAAAAAGAGAGCGAGCTAGCCAAGATCGCCCATCACGACGCGCTTACCGGGCTTCCAAATAGAGTGTATTTTATGAAGGCTGCGCAGAGATTTACGGCAAGCTCGGGCGAAAATTCCAAGCTTATGGCAGTGCTTTTCATCGATTTTGACGGCTTTAAGGCGATCAATGACACCTACGGGCACGAGGTCGGCGATATGTTTTTACAAGCGATCTCAAAAGCGATGAGCGGGCTACTGCGTAAAGGCGATATCTTGGCGCGCTTAGGCGGCGATGAGTTTGGCGCCATTATCGGCGATCTGCAAAGCAAGGACGCCGCGCATGTGCTATTAGACCGTCTGCTTGGAATTTCAAAGATGAAATTTAACCTCAAAGGCAATGAGATCAGCGCAAGCATCAGCGTTGGCGCAGCGTTTTACGACGGCAGCGAAAAGATCGATTTTTCAGGACTTTTATCGCGCGCGGATAGGGCGATGTATCGCGCTAAAACGAGCGGCAAAAACCGTTACTGCATCTTTGAGCGCGCCGAAGCAGACGAACCTAGCGAGGAAGGGATTGCTGCAGCGATCGAAGAGGGGGAGTTTTTCGTGCTCTATCAGCCGATCATTAGCGGCGCGCAGATTTACGGATATGAGCTGCTTTTACGCTGGGATCGCGGAAAGCACGGAATTCTTGCCCCGCAGGATTTTGCGCAGATATTAAGCGAGCCGCGATTTGAGTTGCCGATCTCAAAATTTGCGTTTTCAAAGATGATGGAATTTAATGCTCAAACGGGCGCAAACTGCTCGATAAACGTAAGTCTAGCCGTGCTTACAAACGACGAATTTTACGATTTCGTAGCTCACAGCTTGCGAGACAGGGCTAATGCAAAAGGCGAGTTGATGTTTGAGATAACCGATTTTAGCGAGCAAAATTTTAAGGAATTCGCCCCTGCGCGTGGGCGTTATGCAGATCTTGGGGTTAAATTTGCCCTTAATAGTGCAAATAAAAGCAATATCCCGTTCTTGAATGCCCAGCCTTTTGATATCGTTAAAATCGACCGCGAGCTCTGCCTTGACATAGGCAAGAAAAAAAATGCTATCCGAACGATGGTGGAGATCACGGGCAAGCTAAAGCGGGAGTTTGGATTTGCTCTCGGTGCTCAAGGGGTTGAAAACGCGCTGTCGCTGCGGCTCTTAAACAATTTGAAATTTAACTATCTGCAGGGAAATTTTATCGCAAAAGCGCTGGATCGCAAAGAGATAGACGCTTTCATCGCACGCTTTAAAGATACGCCCAAGCTCGCAGCCATCGATAAAGATGAGTTTATCAGCTTTTTAAACGCGCTTGATTACAAAGAACTTGCTTTAAGCTTCGTTTCGCGCGCCGATGCGGGCGATCTGAGCCCCGGGGAGTTCGAAGGCTTTAGAGCAAAATTCGGCGAAATTTTAAATAAAACTCAAAGTGCGGGCAGCGAAAAATTTGCGCTAACTACAGAAATACGTAAGCAAATTTTAGATATTCTTTCGCTTGATTATCGCGCTTTGGCAAGCTTCATTCAGAGCTTTAAAACGCGGCTAAATCAGTTCATAAGCGATTTGGAGGCAGCATGATAGATAGCGTTAGCGCCGATTTCGATCACGAGATACCTAACGGCTCGAGGCTGTATTTCGGAAAGAGCGCGCAGCTCAAGCGCGAGCTGGAAAATAAAGCGAGCGAAATCCTCGTTAAAAACGGCTTTAGCGAAATTTTAACGCCATATTTTTCATATCATCAGCACCTAAGCGTCGCGCCGCAAAAGCTTCTCAAGCTCTCCGATCCCACGAACCACGAGCTCGCGCTTCGCGCAGATAGCACCGTGGACGTCGTGCGTATCGTGCGCAAGCGGCTGAAAGACGATAAGCTAAGGAGGCTATTTTATGTGCAGCCTACTTTCAAATACCCAAGCGACGAGTTTTATCAGATCGGCGCGGAGCTGATCGGAGAGAAAAATCTGCCGCTTGCGATCAAAATCGCGCAGGAATTTTTTAAAGAATTTGATCTTATGCCCGCGCTTCAGCTAAGCAATATCGAAATTCCGAAAAAAATTTGCGAAATTTTAAACCTGCCGCTTGAAATTTTTGAAAAGGGTAAGATTGAGACGCTGCTTGAGCAAAATTTGCCCTGGCTGGACGCTACGGCCCGCGTCACGTCGCTAAAGGATGTGCAAGCTCTGCGCGCGCAGGTGCCTGAAGAGCTAAAGCCCTGCTTAGATGAAATTTTAAACCTAGGCGTGGATTATGAGCATATCCGCGTTTCGCTGCTGTATTACTCTAAAATGCGCTATTACGACGCGCTATTTTTTAGATTTTTGGATGCGGGCGCAGTGTATTGCAACGGCGGAAATTACGAGATAGACGGGCTAAAATCCAGCGGCTTTGCGCTGCTAGTGGATGCTTTGATAGAAAAAATCATGCAAAAGGATGAAAAATGAGCAAAGTTGACGTAGTCATCGGCGCCCAGTGGGGCGATGAGGGCAAGGGTAAGATCGTAGATATGATAAGCGCGAATTACGATTTCGTATGTCGCAGCAGCGGCGGGCACAACGCAGGCCACACCATCGTCATAAACGGCGAGAAATTTGCGCTGCATCTGGTGCCTAGCGGCGTGCTTCATAAAAATATCATCAACATCATCGGAAACGGCGTCGTTATCAACCCCGACGTGCTGATTACCGAGATGGCGCAGTTTGAAAATTTAAAGGGCAGATTTTTCATAAGCGAGAAAGCGTTTTTAAATTTACAGTACCACTCGCTGATCGATCAGGCGCGCGAAAAGAGTAAGGGCGAGCTCGCGATCGGCACCACCGGCAAGGGCATAGGGCCTGCGTATGCCGATAAGATCGCGCGCACGGGACACCGCGTAGCGGAGCTTTTGGAGCCCGAAAGGCTCGCCGAGGCGCTATCGCGCGATTTTGCTTCGCATGAGAGCGTTTTTGAAAAAGCGGGGGTTAAAATTCCTAGCAAGCTTGAAATTTATGACGAGCTAAAGCGATATAAAAGCGCGCTCGAGCCATACATCGCCGATACCACGCACATGCTGTGGAAGGCGCTTGATTACGACAAGCGCGTGCTCGTAGAGGGGGCGCAAGGAAGCCTGCTTGATATCGATCACGGCACTTATCCTTACGTCACGAGCTCGACGACTATCGCGGGCGGGGCTTGCAGCGGGCTCGGGCTTGCGCCGAAAGATATCGGCACGGTGATGGGAATTTTAAAAGCCTACACCACCCGCGTGGGCAACGGCGCGTTTCCTACCGAGGATAAGGGCCCGCAGGGCGAGGCGATGCGCGAGATCGGCAAAGAGTACGGCACCACGACGGGCAGGGCGCGCCGCTGCGGTTGGTTCGACGGAGTGGCTACGAAATACGCCGTGCGCCTTAGCGGCATCGACAAGCTCGCGCTGATGAAGCTTGATGTATTAGACGGCTTTGAGAGCATTAAAATTTGCCGCGCATATCGCTATAAAGGCGAGGAGATCGATTATTTCCCGATCGATTTGGAAGCGGCCGAGCCGGTTTATGAGCAGATGCCTGGCTGGGACAGCGTCAAGGGAATTTCAAAATTTGAGGATCTGCCGCAAAACGCGCAAAATTATATCCGCAAAATAGAGGAGCTAAGCGGCGCGAAGGTGGGCTTTATCTCTACCAGTCCCGAAAGAAGCGACACGATAATTTTATAAACGGGTGAAATTTTAAAATTTCACCCGTTGCGGGCGGCGCGACCGCTCATAGAACTGAATTTAAAGGAACGATCATGCGAATACGACTACCACACGTGCCATATATCGCGCATAAAATAGCGCTAGATCTGCTAAACTCCGGCTACGTTACGCTGAGCGCGGGCATAGAGCCCGTCGCCAAGGAAGCCGACGAGATCATAAGGGCCGATCTGCAAAAAGAAAGAGCGATAGACGAGCGCGCAAACGAGCTGATAGATGAGCGCATAAGCGAGCTAGATGAGATGAGCGTGAATAAAAAAGATATGTTTTGGCTCATCAAGCGTCACATCGCAAACGACGAGAATTTCGAGCTAAATTTTGAGGATCGCTACGGCACCATATCGCATAAAATTTTAGAAACCGTTTGGAAGAAAAATTTGATCGATTACAAAGTCTCGGAAAACAGGCTAAAGACGATAATTTATAACGCGATCGACGAATATCTTAAAAATTATCAAAAGATTGAGGATGCGGTCTATGAAAAGATCGATGGCTACAAGCAAAAACTGATCCCGGGTACCGAAGAATACGAGCTTGTGTTTGAAAAGCTCTACGAAGAGGAGCTAAGAAAACGGGGTATGCTGTAATGAACGCGTATATCTACATAGAAAACGGCATCTACCTGCAAGCTAAGGCGTTCGGCAAAGGCGGCAGCGCATTCGGCGAGCTCGTGTTTAACACCTCCGCCACCGGCTACGAGGAGATCATCTCGGATCCCAGCTACGCGGGGCAGTTTATTATTTTCACTATGCCTGAAATCGGCATCGTAGGGATCAACGAAAACGACAAAGAAAGCTCTAAAATCCACGCCAGCGGAATTTTCGTAAGAAATTTTAACAACGAGCCTTCAAATTTTCGCTCGCAGATGAGCTTGGAGGGTTATTTTCTGCAAAACGGAAAATTCGGCGTTTACGACATCGACACTAGATTTTTAACCAAGATGCTGCGCGATCAGGGCAGTCTGCGCGCCTTCGTCTCTACCGAGATCAGCGATAAGGCGGCTCTTAAAAAGGCGCTTAGCGAGTCTGCGCGCATAGAGGAGATCAACTACGTAAGCATCGTAAGCACGAAGGCGCCGTACAAGCACACATCGGGTCGCTGGAACGCCGAACGCGGAAGCTACGCTCAGCCCGCAAGCTGCGGCAAAAAGATAGCCGTGATCGATTACGGCGTCAAGCGAAACATTCTCAACGAGCTTTGCGATCTGGGGCTCGGCGTCGAGGTTTTCCCGCACGACGTTAAAGCGGAGAGCCTGATTGCCAAATTTAAAGAGAGGCAGATCGACGGCGTGTTTTTATCAAACGGCCCGGGCGAGCCGCGCATGCTTAAAGAGGAGATCGCGCAGATCAAAAAGATGGTCGAAGCGCGCGTGCCGATTTTTGGAATTTGCCTGGGTCATCAGCTGCTAAGCAATGCGATGGGATATGAGACTTACAAGCTGAAATTCGGCCAGCACGGCGCAAACCACCCCGTGCAAAACCTGCGCACCAAATCGATCGAGATCACCGCGCAAAATCACAACTACAACGTCCCCGAAACCATCGCGCAGATCTGCGAGATCACGCACCGCAATCTTTTCGACGGCACGATCGAGGGGGTGCGCTACAAGGAGTATCCCGTATTTTCGGTGCAGCACCACCCGGAAGCCAGCGCAGGGCCTACCGAGAGCAAATATATCTTTAAAGAATTTCTTGAAATTTTATGATTTTTGAAATTTTGCCTGCACTAAATTTTACCGCGACTGCGCGGTAAAATTTTGAATTTACGGCAAGCTTTAAATTTTAATGCAGTCTTTGCATTGTAAATTTAAAGTCCGTCGCAGCCTGGATAATTGCATGCTGGAGCGGTACGCAAAGCGCACTTTTGCGGACTTAGGATTGTCGCGGCGATTTTGAATTAAGCGGTTTTTGGATGAAGCGATCTGCGCTAGTCGCGGTTTTAAATTTAAACCGGCTATCGCGCCGCATGCTTTTTATTTGTGTGATTTCGTGTCCGTATAACTTCTAAGCTCGCAGCTAAATTTCATGCGTTTTAAATTTAAAAATTGGACTTGGCGCACTTAGCTCTTTTAAAATAGATCCTGCGGTACATTTCGTGCAGTCTTAAGCCGTTTAATTTGAGAAGTCGTCTTGTTGCCGTCAAAGTTATGCCAATAAACGCTTTGCCGCCCGTAAAATTTTATCTAACGTCGCCCGCCCGTTAAAGTCTTATTGACGCAATTTTGCCAGTTATGCCCTAGTTTTTGATAAACTATACCTGCCCTTCAAACCTTATCAGCGCCGTTTCATTTCCCTCTAAAAGCCATTTGCCTAAAATAAAATTCCGCTCCGCCGCGTGGTGAAATTTTACCTGAGCCAGCTTTGAAATTTTACTTTCAGCCGTTATTAAATCTCTTTCGCACCGATAAGATTTAGCTCGCATCACTTTAAATTTTGTCCATTCCTATGGTGTGGTTTTTATCCATGCTTCTTTTTTAATCCCGCCCATATTTGCACCTAAAATAAGAGTTGTGTTACTTTATGAAATTAAATTTTTAACTTAACATTATTTTAAGCTCAATAAAAGAGAAAATTTGAAAGAATTTCGTTTGAAATTTCGCCTTGAGGGGTCTGCTATGAGCTGCGCTTTAAAAGAGCTGGACGTCTTGCTAGTCGAGGATGATACTAAATTACTAGCCTCGCTGCATAAGGCGTTTGAGGGTATTTTTAACAACGTTTACAATGCCCAAAACGGGCTTGAAGGTGTAAAAAAATTCAAAAAATTTAGCCCTAATCTCGTCATTACCGACATTCTAATGCCGATCGAGGATGGGCTAGCGATGATACGTCAGATCAAGCAGATCTTTCCGCATGCCCCCATCGTGGTGCTTAGCGGCTTCAGTAGGGAGGAGCAGCTAAAAGGCGTTATGGAGATTGGCGTCGAGCGGTATTACTTTAAGCCGGTAGATATCGCCGCATTTGTGCTAGAGATAAGTGCGCTGATGAAGTCTAAGCTGGACTCTGTGCGAGTCGTAAATATGGGCGCAGGCTACGTATTTGACGGGCTTCGTCGTATTTTGCTGAAGGATGGCGAGCAGATCGTGCTTACTAAAAAGGAGCTTTCTTTTGTTTCGCTGCTAGCCAGTCGCGTGGGCGAGCTGGTGCTTTACGAGGAGATCAAGCGTTATGTTTGGACCGAAGGAGCCGTAAGCGATACGGCGCTTCGCACCTTCGTCAAGCGTATCCGCGATAAAGTGGGAGACGAAATCATAAAAAACGTCCCGAGCCTGGGATACAAGATCGAGCTTGAGCCAGCTTAAATTTGATCGCGTTTTTGCCGCTTTGTAATTTAAGGAATTTTATTCGTAAAATTTTGCGTCGAAATATGCCGCGATTAATGCGGAGCGAGATAGAATTCCGCGCTCAAAGCGCCGCAGATTAAAATTTTACGCTCGTCCAATTTGCTAAATTTGACTTGATAAAATTTAGCCTCTCAAGCTTTTCAAAAACTTCTTTGCTTAAAAGCCCAAACTAAAAATTTCTTGCTAAAATATCGCGAAATTCCGCGTTTTGCGAATCGCTCTAAAGGATTTGTTTTGAAAAATTTGCCCTCTAAAAATCTCTTTGTCTACACCAGCTCGCGTGCGCTACGCGCGGCGCTGCAAAGCG
The DNA here is from genome assembly GCF_938045775.1 of uncultured Campylobacter sp. GTDB lineage: Bacteria > Campylobacterota > Campylobacteria > Campylobacterales > Campylobacteraceae > Campylobacter_B. The sequence continues at coordinate 7,916 of NZ_CALIBH010000044.1, read as the reverse complement.
AGAGCGGCGGCGTGCTGGCGCCAAGGATTACGTTGGCGGAATTCTACGAAAAGGCGCTTTTTGTGCCGGATCTTGTCGCTTGCGGCGAGATAGATCGCGCGCTTTTTATGAAGCAGGCGGTGAGCGAGAGCAAGCGCGCAGGCGAGAGGCTTAAATTCCCTAACGAGCTTTACGAGTTTATGCGTAACCGCGAGTATCTTTTCGGCTTTTTCAAGGAGCTTGCGACGGAGCGCGTAAGTATCGATGCGCTCGATCTTAGCGACACCTATGCGTGGTATGCCGAGCATTTTGAAATTCTGCGAGAGCTAGCGGGGGCGTATGCAAGGATTTTGCGTGAGCATGGATTTTACGACGAGATCACGCTGCCCGCGCTTTATGAACTAAACGAATCCTATCTGCGCGGATTTGAGCGGATAGAAATCAACATCGACGGCAATCCCAGCGCATTTGAGTTCGAGGTTTTTAAGCGCGCTGCGAAGCTTAGCGAGGTCGTACTGAGCTTTAGAGCCACGACTTTAAATTCCAAGCCCGTGCGCGCGGTGGAGGAGCTTTGCGGCATAAGTCTAGAGCCAGGTTTTGCATACCGCGTAAATCTTAGTACGGGTGAAATTTTAAGCCGAGAGCTGCTAAGCGTGGGCGGAGCGGTTGTGTGTAGAGGCTTTGAGTTGCGAAGCTTGCAGGCTAGCTACGTTTTTGAAAAAATTTCATCCTTCGTGCGCGCGGGCATCGCGCCGGAGCGCATCGCGGTAATTTTGCCCGACGAGAGCTTTGCCGGCACACTGCGGCTTTACGACGAGCGCATCGCAAGGGCTCGCGGTTTGCACAGGCTGCTAAATTTTGCGATGGGAGAGAAGCTTAAAGATAGCCTATTTTACGTAACGCTAGAGAAAATTTCGCAGTGCTTAAAAGAAGCGCGCACGCCGAAATTTGGCGTAGATTACCGCGCATTCAAAAGTCCGGATGGAGGATCTTTAGATACGGAGGATTCCGCGGTACAGCAAAATTCCGCGTTTGATTGCGAAATTTTTTCAAATTCTAAAGCGGATTTAAATTTTATATCTGTGGGGGCGTTTGAAAATACGGAAAATTTTGAAATTCTGCGCGAAATTTCGGCAGAATGCGCGGATAGCGCGGATAGCGCGGAAGAGCAAAGCCTTTCGGTAGAGTTTGCAGAGTTGCAAGAGCCTTTGGAGTGTGCGCAGCAGCGCGATTATTCGGCTCTTGCAAAACGGCAAGAGCTTTTAAAGCAGCAAGAGAGCCCAAAATACTCTATGCAGCGGGAGCATGTAGAGCTTGAGGAAGAAGATGGGTATTCAAAAAGCCCTGAGCAGCGCGATCGTTTTAGGCGCTCTAAAATGCGCGAGGACGCAGATGAGTATCCGCAGCGCCCAAACCCACAGGAGCTTGATCTGTTTTTTGCGAGTGTGGGCGTGGATGAGGCGCTTTTTGGCGAGTTTGCGCGCGATTTTGCAAAGCAAGTAAGCTCCGAGCATTTTGAGGCACTAATTGCCAAGCTCGCCTGTTTACCTAAAATTAGCGATGCGCTGCTGCAAGAAAAGCTAAAAGAGCCGCTATATCTAATTAAAATTTTGCTTCGAAAATTTAAGGACGAAAACCTAAGTTTGGGCAATCTGATCGATCTTTTTTTGTTAGAAATTTCGCGTATCAAGCTTGATGATGTTCGTGGCGGAAAGGTCACGGTAATGGGGCTTTTAGAGAGCCGTGGGCTACAATTTGACGGCGTGATAATCCCCGATTTTAACGATGATCTGGTGCCTAAGCGCAGTAGCGGAGAGATGTTTTTAAACTCTGCTTTGCGCGCTGGAGCAGGGCTCATCAGCCATGCAGACCGCGAAAATTTACAAAGATTTTACTACGACGGCTTGCTAAGAGGCGCTAAAAAAAGCGCGATTTGCTATCTGCAGAACGTCGAGAAGTTGCCTTCGCGGTTTTTGAAAAGCTTTGAAGTGCAACAAGACGCGGAATTTTCGCAGGAAGATTATTTGCGGCTTTTTGAGCGAGAGGAATTTAAGCCCGCCTTATGCGGACAAGAAGATCCTGTGGCTCGCCATGATTTTTTTGCCAAGGAGCTATCGTTTTCGCGGCTGGATACGTTTTTAGAATGCAAGAGGAAGTATTATTACCGCTACGTTTTCGGGCTGAGGGAGGGGCTAAAATTCGGTGAGGACAATGCGCTTTTGGGCAAAATTTTACATACGAGTTTTCAGCGTTTATATGAGCGAGCGGGGATGAAATTTAGCATGGAAAAATTTCGCCCTATTTATTCGCAGCTTGCGCGAGAAGCAGGGATTGCGCGCTTTGATGCGGAGCTTGAGCTAAAATCGGTAGAAAAGCTAGCTAGGCTTTTAGAAGAGCATGAGCAAATTTGGAGCTTTAGCGGTAGTGAAGTATCGCTAAAAGGCGAGCTTGACGGGGTGCGGCTGAACGGGCGGATCGACCGCATCGATGAAGATAAGGCAGGGCGGAAGTTTATCATCGATTACAAACGTGGTTCAGCTAAAAAACATATGGAAAAATTCCAGCTTACGTTTTATCGCGCGCTTTTAGCCCAGGAATGCGAATGCGCCTATCTGTCGCTAAAAGATTGCGCGTTTGCGGCTCCTGGCGATAAAACGCCTAGCTTAGAAAATCTGCGTGAGACGCTAAACTCTATCGGCAAGGAATTTGCAAGCGAGGTCGCTTTTACGCGCACGGAAGCGGTGCAAAGCTGCGAATACTGCGATTATAAAATCATTTGCAAGGGGCAGATTGATGGCAAAATTTGAAAATTATCTGGCGCTTGAAGCGAGCGCAGGCAGCGGCAAGACCTTCAATCTCGCAGTAAGGTTCATCGAGCTGGTGCTAAAAGGCGAGCCGATCAATGAAATTTTAGCTCTTACCTTTACCAAAAAAGCTGCTGCTGAGATGAAAACGCGTATCGTAGAGAAATTTCAAAATTTGCTTGTCGTGCGCGACGGCGCCCTTGTGCCAAGCCCCGAGCTGGAGCAGATTTGTGCTGATTTAGGGCTAAGCGCGGATGAGGTTATGGCAGCGCAGCAGCGCCTACTGCCTAAATTTTTAAGCGAGAGCCTAAACGTCTTTACTTTCGATGCGTTTTTTGCAAAGGCTCTGCGCTCGTTTGCGCTAAATAGCGGCATCGATCCAGGCTTTGAAAACGACGAAAGCATACTAGGCGTGCAGCAGGCGGCGTTTTTAGGCGCGATTTGTAAAAACGAAGCGCTATTAAGAGAGGTCGTGGATTATGTAAGCGACTCAGGAATGACAAAGGGCGAGTTTTTAAATAGCTTACAAAGCATTTGGAGAGGCGATATAAGCATAAATCCGCCCACACTTCCCGCAAGCTCCGCGCTAGCAGAGATAAATGAAATTTTATCCTGCTTGCAAAAAGCGGCGAGAGATGCGGGCGTAAGCGCTGGAGCCGTAAATGGGCTAAGCCCTGTTAGTGATCTGTCAAAATTATCTTCGGGCTTCATTCTTTCGGCTCTTGCCAACGGCAGTTTCGATTATTCGCGCTCGCAGCTTAAAAAAATTTCGCATCTTGACGGCGAGCTAGTAAGGCTAAAAGACGCCATATCTCGCGAAATAGCGTGGATGGATGCGACATATGCGGCTAAGCTAGCAGGACTAATTAAAATTTATGCTGAAGCGCTTAAATCGGTGCAGCGTAAAAGCGGCAAGCTTACATTTGGCGATGTCACCGCAGCCGTGCACTCGCTGCTAAATCCGAGCGCAGAGGCGTTGCAGGGCAACCGCGAGCTTTTGTATTTCAGGCTCGATTCTAAAATCACGCATATTTTAATAGACGAATTCCAAGATACCGACATTTGCCAGTATGAAATCATGCTGCCGCTAATCTCTGAGGCACTTGCTGGCAAAGGGGCGGAAGAGCGCTGTGGCAGCTTTTTTTACGTAGGCGATAAAAAACAGAGCATCTATAAATTTCGCGGTGCAGAGAGAAAAATTTTTGATATTTTGCGCGAGCAGTTTAGCCAAATCAAAACGCAGAGCCTGCCGCGCAATTATCGCAGTTTAAAACTTATCGTAAAATTTGTAAATGAGATCTTGCGCGATAAATTTGCGTCTTATGAAGATCAAATCGCGGCAAATAAGCTAGATAGCGACCTGCCTGCTTCAGTGCTGCAAAAAATCAAGGACTATCCGCTTTCTCATCCGCGAATGCCGCTATTTGAGGTACAAAGCGACGATTACGGCTACGTAGCGGCATTTTCATACGACGACGTGCTAAAGGGGGCTGCGGAGCAAGCGCGCAGGCTTGTTGAGGAGCGCGGCGTAAGGGCTGATGATATTGCGATTTTATGCTGGAAAAACGAGCATGTAAGCGCGCTAAAAGAGATGCTATCGGAATTTTGCGAGGTGTGTAGCGGCTCAAATAAGGCTCTGCGTTGCAGCGAGCAGGTAAATGCCGTAATTCAATACGCGAAATTTTGCGTAGGTGGCGATGAAATTTATCTGCGAAACGCCGAAGCGATTTTGGGTAGGCGGCTTAAAAAGATAGCGGTCGATCTGCATAAAAACGCGCAAAAAACGGCAGAATTTATCGCTAGCGCGCTGAAATTAAATTTTGTCGATCCGGATCTGCTGCTGTTTTTTGAGACGCTGGCAAAATTTAATAGTTTTAGCGAGTATCTGTTTGCAAACGACGAAACGGAGGTATTTGCCAAGGAACAAAGCGGCATTAAAATTATGACCGTGCATAAGTCTAAGGGGCTTCAGTTCCCGCACGTAATCGTTTGCGACCGCATCGGAGGAAAAGACCGGGGCGAGAGCTCAAAGCTCGCGACGGACTATGATTTTGCCACGCATAAGTGGAGGATTTTTTATAAATTCGCGAGCAGAAAGAGCTTGGATGCGGAATTTGCAGCGCTAATGAATGAAAACGATCGCTCTGCGCATGAAGAGGATATAAACAAGCTCTATGTGGCATTTACACGCGCCGAACGCTCACTCATCATCGTAAAACGCTCCGAGGCAAAAATAGATCAATACAATTATAGCTTTTTTTCGCCTTACGCCAAAAAGACCAAGGGCGCGGGCGTAGTGGAGTGGCTGGATATCCCGGATTTTCAATACGGCTACGTAATCCCAAGCTCCGTAAAATCAGAAGAGAAACCGCCGCGCAAAAAGATCGCGCTAGTAGCGGGCGAGCCTCAAGGCGCGCAAGAAAAAGCTAGCGGCGGCGAAACGGAGGCGCTAAGCGCGATATATTTCGGCGAGGCGCTGCACTATGCTCTGGAGATGAGCGAAGGCTTCGGGCCGGATGAAATTTTACGAGGAGTAGGCTTGGCAAGAGGTCGCTACACTAAATTTTTAAATGATGCGGATTTTGAAAATATCGCGGCGCGGGCGCTCGGCCTAAGCAAAAACGAGGAATTTTTAGCTCTAATAAAGGGCGCTCAAGCTTATAAAGAGATGCCGATCAAAAGCGCGGAGGGTGAGCTTTTGCGCGTGGATCTGGCGTGCTTTGGGCAGGATGAAATTTTGCTTTTTGATTACAAAAGCTCCGAAAAATACCTCGCGCAAAACAAAGCTCAAGTGACGCGATATAAAAGCGTGATCCGCGAATTTTATCCGCATGCGCGGGTGCGCGCCTTCGTGCTGGTGCTGGAAACCGCGGGCGCTAAGCTGATCGAAGTGAATGAGGAGGGATAAAATTTTAAAGCTTAGATAAAATTTGAGCGCAGATAGATTAAAGATAGCTTAAATTAAGCTATACGTAAGGATATTTCTATATAATCACAGCTCAAATTTTAATAAGGCGGAAACCATGACAGAAATTATAAAGCCTAGCGAAGTTAAGCGCGACTGGGTCGTTATCGACGCGACCGACAAAAGATTCGGTAGGATGCTTACCGAAGTTGCGGTATTGCTACGCGGCAAACACAAACCAAGCTACACTCCAAACGTGGATTGCGGAGACTACGTCGTTATCATCAACGCTTCAAAAGCCGTATTTACCGGCAATAACAAAGGCGACGACAAACTTTATCACAGCTACTCGGGCTATTTCGGAAGCGTAAAGAGCGTAAAATTTCAAGACCTGCTTAAAAACAATCCCGCAAAGCTCTACAGACTTGCGGTTCGCGGCATGCTTCCTAAGACGAAGCTTGGCAAGGCGATGATCAAAAAGCTATTCGTATATGAAGGCGGTGAGCATCCTCATACTGCGCAAACAACTAAAAAAGGAAAATAATCATGGCGACAATTTATGCAACCGGAAAGAGAAAAACTGCCGTAGCTAAGGTTTGGGTAAAACCTGGAAGCGGCAAGATCGTAGTAAACGGTATGGATCTAAACACCTGGCTAGGCGGTCACGAAGCGATCAAACTAAGGGTCGTTCAGCCGCTTTTAGCGACTAAACAAGAGACCTCGATGGATATCACCGCGCAGACTTTGGGCGGCGGATATTCGGCTCAAGCGGATGCGCTAAAGCACGGAATTTCAAAGGCGCTTGCCGCGATGGATAAAGATTTTAGAGCGGCTCTTAAGCCAAAAGGTCTGTTAACTCGCGATAGCCGCGTGGTTGAGCGAAAGAAATTCGGTCGCCGCAAAGCGCGCAGAAGCCCGCAGTTCTCTAAGAGATAATGTTTTTTACAAATTTGTGGCGAAATTGTCGCAAATTTGTAAATTCTTTAAAAATTTTATGGTAATATCGAATTACAACTTTATTTGAAAGGATGTTTAATGAAGAAAGTTCTACTTGCATTAAGCTTGTGTGCATCCGGCGCATTGTTCGCTAGCGATGCTGATTATCACTGGGAGATCACCCCTACTATTGGTGGAATGACTCATGAGGGCAATATGGATTTGGATTCGAATTTTATGTTCGGTCTACGTCTTGCCAAAAATCTACAAGATTCGTTTATCGATCAAGTAGAGGTTGGTTTTGATTACTCTCGCAATATTGGCGTAGAGGATTTAGCTCACAGAGTAGGCAACGATAAGCCTGACGCTAAATATTATCACATCAATGCTGTAAAAGACTTGGTAAATTTTACCGATAATTTCAAACTATACGGCTTACTAGGTCTTGGCTATATGGATTACACCAAAGACGTTTACAACGATGGCGATCAAGATAGCGGCTTCGGTCAATACGGCTTGGGTCTAAAGTACTACATTACCGACAATTTCGCTACAAAACTTGAAGCACGCGATGCTATCAGATTTGACGACGGCAACCACGTATTATTCTATACTCTAGGCTTTGCCGTTGATTTTGGCAAGAGATATGCTGATGCAGCTCCAGCTGCCGCTCCGGCTCCTACAGGCTGCAAAGACGCAGATAACGACGGCGTATGCGATAATATCGATAGATGCCCAGGCACACCTGCTGGCGTAGTTGTTGATGAATATGGCTGCGAGAAGGTTATTAGATTAAATTTGGGCGTAAATTTCGCTACAGATAGCTCAAAAATTTCCCCTGAGTTTATGAACCAGATCAAAAACGTAAGCGACGTGCTAGTGGCTCACCCTGATTACAAAGTAATTCTAGAGGGTCACACCGATAGCACCGGTTCGAATGCATATAATCAAAAGCTTTCCGAGCGCAGAGCTGCTGCAGTTGGAGGTGCGCTTAAGAGCTTCGGCGTAGATTCTAGCAGAATCACCACTGTAGGATACGGTGAGACTAAGCCTATCGCTACAAACGCTACTAAAGCAGGCCGCGCTCAAAATAGACGCGTTGATGCTAAATTTAGAAAATAATCTTTTCTAGATCCACATAAGCGGAGCTTCGGCTCCGCTTTTTTTATATCCAAATTAAATTTTAAAATGCCAAAATTCCAAACCACTCTGCTTTTTGATCTCGATGGTACGCTCATAGACTCCACGCCCGCGATACTGGACGGCTTTCACTACGCGTTTGCGCATTTGGG
>NZ_CALIBH010000043.1 GCF_938045775.1 uncultured Campylobacter sp. | reverse complement strand
CCGATCTATCAGGCGCAAAACCCGCGCGAAATCTGCGAGCGGATTTTGGGTCAAATTTAGCGTCAAAACTTGCATAAAATTTGACGCAAGCTCGTTTTAAGCGCCGTTTCTGCGCGAAAGAAATTTTAATTAAAATGCGCACAGAGGCAGCTTGGATGACTCCGAAGCGCCGCCGTCTTTTTACAAAATCCGTTGGGGATTGAAACATAAACTTTATGAATATTTCATCCGTCAACCTAAGTAGAATTCCATCCCGTTGGGAATTGAAACGCTTTTTTGAGCTCATTTTGGGCGAAAGCGGCATGAGTAGAATTCCATCCCGTTGAAGTTCGAAACAAACGCATCAGATTTTTGCATTTGGCGCAAGGCGGAAGCGTAAATTTACTCCGTTTGGGATTAAAAACGTTTAAACTTTACCGCGCCCAAGCCTCCCTGCTAGCTTACGGATAAAATTTCCGATAATGAGCGCGGCGGCGGACGTCTTAGTACTAAAAAGCGGCGCGCATAAGCGCGGTGGCGGCTCGGCGGCGAGGTGAAATTTTAAAATTCCGCACTCTCAAGAGGTTTTAAAATTTTATCCAAATGGCGAGTCTGGCGAAATCTAAATAAAAGATTGGAGTAAAATTTGAGTAAAGGCGCGAGTGATTTTAAGAAAATCCCCTATGTCGGCGAGGCGACAGAGGCCGATCTGCTGGCACTCGGCTACGAGGGCATCGCTTCGCTAAAGGGTGCGGATCCGGACGAGATGTTTGAACGCACAAAGGCGCTCGGGCGCGGCAACGACAGGTGCATCCTCTACGTTTACCGCATGGTTTGTTATTATGCCAGCACGCCCCGTCCTGACAGAGCCAAGCTGAAATGGTGGCTTTGGAAGGATCAAATTTACGAATTTGACCCGCGCGAGCCGTTTGAATTTGAGCGGATTTGCTAACGATCGACGTGCTGTATTTGCAGCACGAAACGGCGCCTCACGGAAGTGCAAGCTAGCAAGCGCATGAACGGCGCAAATTTTATGCGCGAGCTTTGCGAGCACAATGCGATAAAGCGACACAAAGAGCGTAAATTTAACGGGCGCGGCGTAGCGGATAGTGCAAAGTACAAACATAGCCGCAATATGAAATTTTGATTTATTCACAAGCGCGCTTTGCGACTAAGCGGCCTGCACGAAATATAAAATCGCTCCGATTTCTGGCAAGCGCGCGCCGAG
>NZ_CALIBH010000042.1 GCF_938045775.1 uncultured Campylobacter sp. | reverse complement strand
CAAGCGCCGAAATCCGCTGAAATTTGATAATAAACCCCTCGTCGTAAAAGACTACAACATAATAGTATTCTTTATTTATAATCTATTCTTCGCTCCCTTGGCGGTACCGGTGTTTCTGTATATAGGCGATATTTTCCCATACTATACGCCGTTTGTTCCTGTAGTATTCGCCGTCGTGTCTTATCTCAACAGCGCCCATACGCGCTTTGTTCATTTGACGAACAGGAGCATCAACTACGTCAATAAAGGCAAAATCACGAAATCTATAAAATTTTATGAGATATCGCTCATAAAGCTCACCGCCATACCGCTATTCGGACATATCGTGCCGGCTAGAAATTCCGCAGGCATTGTATTTTCGTTCATCGTGATAGGCATCGCGTTTGCCGGATTTTTACAAAGCCTTAGAGGATTTATAATTTTTATTATGAGCGTGGCGGCATTGATTTTGCCGTTTTTCGCTTCTAAGCTGATTTTTTCAAAGATCACGGAGGGGAAATTTAGCTTCCGTGCGATCGATACTTTGATCATCTATGACGGCAGGGGCGGATTTATTAGTTTTATGATGAGCGGGGAGGACTTTGAAAGAGTTTGCCGCTACATGCTGAAAGAGCGGCGGATCAGCCCGTCAAAATTTCAAAAGCAGTTTGTGATATTTCAATGAAAAGGCTTATTAAGCGATATCGGCGTTAAATTTAAAAAGTCGTTTCGACTCCTTAAATTGATTGCAAGTTAAATTTGGGCGTAAATTTTATAATTTCGCATACGTTAAAATTTTACGGCGTGCGGTACGAAATTCTAAGGAGCACGGCGTGAAATTTGAAATTCCGCAAAATGCCCTAAATTTAAAAAATTTCACGAAATTTTGCGGAGCCGTGAAATTTTAAAAGCTCCGCAAATTTAGCTTATGCTACCACCGAATGCCCGCTTCCAGCCAAAACTGCCTGCCCGCCTCATAGACCAGATCGAGCGAGGTATCGCTGCTAAGCCTTGCTTTGTTGCGCTTATTTAGGACGTTGTAGATGTCTAAATTCGTAAAAAATTCCACCTCGCCCGCCATCTTTTTGGCGTATCCGATGCGCGCATCCCAGCTGTAGCTTTTGCCGAGATTTACCTTTTCGTATTTGTCATATCTGGCAGGATACTTGCCCGCAGGCGTCCTGCCCGTGCGAGCGATCGCTTCTTGCGAGCCTTTAAACGAGAGGAAGTTATTTACGCTGATGCCGTAGCTTGGAATTTTCGTGATGATATTTAGGCTCGCCGTCCAAGGCCTAGCGTAGTCCTGCGCCGGCAGCTCCGATAGCCTCATCAGCCTGCCGTCATATTCGACGATCTTTTCATCTTCAAGCGTTTCTCTATCAAGCGATATGTCGTAAAGGGTGTTGTTCGTTTTCATCTTGATGTGTTCAAAGCCTAGCTCAAAGCCATTTAGCGTACCGAAGGCCTCATAATCATCGATCGTTTTAACGCCGAAGGTTAAAATTTTATTTTCGCTTCTGCCGTCATTAGTAAAGGTTTGATAGTTGTTTTGGTAGTTCGGATTCGGCGCTAGACCTAGATCTCTTCGCGTAGATTTGATGATCTGATCCCTGCCCTTGCGGCTTACATATTTGCCGAAAAACTCAAAATTCCCAAGCTTTTGCTTTGCCCCAAATACCAGCTCATCCTCATAAGGTACCTTTAGCTCGTTAAATTTAGTTAGAGACGGGTCTTTTGGCAGTTGCGTCCAGTTTTGCGTATAGGCATTGCGCGGGCGCGTGTAGGTAGTGGCGAGCCCCTCTCGCCCCTCTCTTAATTTGTAGGTAAAGAGATTGCGTCCGTAGTAGCGGTTTGCACCGAAGCTAAGAATCGAATCGCCGTCGCCGAAAATATCGTAGTAGCTGTTAAATCTCGGCGCCGCAGTCGTTTGCTTCATATAATCATCCCTATTTAGTCTTACGCCCGGTCGCAAAGTAAGATCACCGATTTTTATCTCATCCTCCAGATAAACCGCCAAGCTCTTCATATCTACCTTAGTATTGCCCTTGTAATAGCTTTTTCGCGTAAAAAACTGGCCGATTCTACCACGCCTCGCAAAAGAATCGTCTATCGAGCAGAGCTCGTCATTCGGATCGCAAGCATTTACACCCGCAGGTAGCGGTGCTATTCCGCCAGCGGTCATAAACTCTTTTTTTACGTTAAATTTAGCCTCTTGCTTTTTAAACTCAAAGCCTGTGATAAATCTATGCTTGCTGCCGCCGAGATCAAATTCGTTAAACTCCAGATCCGCGTTGTATGAAAGGCTCTTTTGAGTCTGATCGAGATCCCCAAAGCCACCCTCTATCGCTGCGGCAGATAAAATTTTACTGCCCCAATTCTTTACGTTTGAGTATTGCCAAGCCCTGTAATATTCATTCTCGGCATCACGCGAACTCTCCAGCTTGCTGTAGGATAAAATTTGATTAAATCTAGCAAAATCGCCATCGTAGTCGGTTTTAAGCGCTAAATTTAAACCGCCCGATTTCATATCGGCGTAGGAGTCTTTGACGTGGTCGTTAAACATCTTGTTTCGCTCGGGCGCGTAAGTTACGCTAGGCGTTATAGTTAGGCGGTCACTTGCATACCAAAGCGCTTTTAGAAAGTAGTTGTCAATATTTCGCCTCTGAACTCGCTCGGTGATGGTCGTATCGGCGTTGTATCTTCTGTCATAGGCCTTGAGCGGAATTTTACTTCTAGTGTTGGTGTAGCCGAACATCAAGCCCAGATCTTCGGTAACGGTGCCCTCTAAATTTAATCTCGTGATCCACTTATCAAATCTCGGCTGATTTAGCGGCGTAGCGGAGTTTTCAAAGCTCTGTTCATCGCCGTAGATATGGTATCTAGTCCAGCTATCCTCGGTATGCTGCATTGAAAACTTGCCGTGAAAGCCCGCGCGCGGATCTCGCGTCTTAGCCTCCACTACGCCGCCGGTAAATCCGCCGTATTTGGCGGAGACGCCGCTATCGTGCACCTCGACGCTCCGTAAAAAATCGCTATCGATCGCCATACCTTGCGAAACGGAATTCATCGTATCAAACGCCGAAAAGCGCGTAGGATTGCCGCCCGGGTTTCTAGCGGGATCGAGATCGTTATTCATATTCGCGCCGTCAAGCATAAAGTTGTTTTGCCAATACTTCGCGCCGTTGATACTGATATTTGCGGGGCTGATCTCGCCTAGCGTCGTGCTCTGGCGGTTCGTGGAGCTGAATTGCACGTTTGGATTGGTGCGCAGAAGCTGCACGAAATCGCCGTTACCGCTAGGCATCGACTCGATCATCGTCCTGCTTATCTTTTGCGTACCGCCGTAGCTGTCGCCGACGCTCGTCAGACTCGAGTCGATGTTGCCAACAACTACTATTTCGGGAAATTTATAACTATTTGTCGTAGCAGCCGAGCTTCGTGCCTCCGAGCCTTCTTTGGTAACAACGCTTCTTGTTGCGTTATTTTCAGACGAATCCTGCGCGACGCTTAGACCGCAAAGACACGCCGCGACTATTAAGGAGCGTGCAAGCCCCCCCCCGCAGCGATTTTGAGTGGATTTCTCACCTTTTACGGAAGCGGAATAATTGCGGCCTGCGCCGCTTTCACATGGCTTACAGGCCCAAAAACCGACAATCATTTTTTCTCCTTTTTTTTGAAAATAAAAATTAAGACTGAGGAAATTTAGCCAATAATATTTTAAATTTCAATAAAAGTGATAACAATTATACGACTTATGCAAACAATAGAAAAAATGTAACAAAACATCGATATATCGGCGAGGCAATTCCATTCTATAATAAAATTTATCTAAAATCTATGCGCGATGCAGATAGATTTAATTGAGCTTTATTCTTGAGTTCGTTTTTAAACTGCATAAATTTA
>NZ_CALIBH010000041.1 GCF_938045775.1 uncultured Campylobacter sp. | reverse complement strand
AGCGGGCTGGATAGCGCATTTTTTGAGGATGCGATGAACGAGCTGCGGCTAAAGCAAGAAAGCTTGAATTTAGACGAGCTCGAAAATATCGACATAGAGAAAATTTTAGATCGCATCGAAGCTCTTAGCGCGCTAAATAGGCGCTACGGAAGCGTAGAAGAGGCTTTAGCTACGCTTGAAGCGCGCAAGAAAGAGCTTGAGCATTACGAGCAGTTAAGCTTTGAAAAAACCAAGTTGCAAGCGGAATTTAAACGCCTTAGCGAAAGCACCACTATCCTTGCCGAAAAAATTAGCGAGGCTCGCAAGGGCGCTAAAAAACGGCTCGAGGATCTGATAAATTCCTATCTAAAGCAGCTTTATATGGACGGAGTGGAGCTTAGTTTTAAGCCTACGGCGCTTAGTGAGTGCGGCACGGACGAAATTTGCGTTAGCTTGTGCAAGACGGAATTTAAAAATTTAAGCTCAGGCGAGACGAACCGCCTACGCCTTGCTTTCATCGCGGCAAGCTTGGAGCTTACAAATAACGGCGAGGGAATTTTAATCTTAGACGAGATTGATTCAAATTTAAGCGGAAAAGAGGCGATGAGTATCGCAAACGTGCTGGTAAAAATTTCAAAATTTTATCAAATTTTTGCGATCTCGCACCAGCCGCAGCTTAGCTCAAAGGCTGCGTCACACTTTTTAGTAAGTAAAACGAACGGCAAATCTAGCGTAAGATTATTAAGCGAAAATGAGAAAATAACAGAGCTAGCTCGTATGATAAGTGGCGAGACGATTACTGCAGAAGCCCTGGAATTCGCTAAAAAACTAAGGCAAAGCTGAAGGAATTTTAAGCTTAAGTTTAAATCTGAAATTTTTTGCTACAATACCGCGTTTAATTTAAATTTAAGTGTGATTTTGCAAAACGACGTAAAATCCGCTTTGAAAAATTTTATCAAGTGAGTTTTATGATTATAGATACACATTGCCATTTAGACGATGCTAGTTTCGATGCTGATTTGGACGCGGTGATTGAGCGCGCCACGATTGCAGGCGTGCACAGCATCATCATTCCTGGTGCCGATGTAGCAGACCTAGATAAGGCATGTAAAATTTCACACGCACGGGATAATGTGTATTTTGCCGTAGGAGTGCATCCATACGAGATAGATTCTTTCGATATGGAGGTGCTGAAGCGGTATGCTGACGATCCCAAATGCGTAGGCGTTGGTGAATGCGGGCTTGATTATTTCAGACTTAAGCAGCAAGAGAGCAAGGAAACCAAAGCCTTAGAAATCTCCCGCCAAAAAGACGCCTTCATCTCACAAATCGATCTAGCAACACAACTTCAAAAACCACTTATAGTCCATATCCGAGAAGCAAACGAAGATAGCTTTGGAATTCTAAAAGATCGTGCCGGCGATTTATGCGGCGGTGTTTTGCACTGCTTTAATGCTAGCAAGCTTTTGCTAGGTCTTAGCGAATACGGATTTTACTTCGGTATCGGCGGAGTTTTGACATTCAAAAATGCAAAAAACTTAGCTGAGATCTTACCGCAAATTCCGCAAGAGCGCCTTTTAATCGAGACGGATGCACCATATCTAACCCCGCATCCGCATCGCGGCGAGCGCAATGAGCCTGCATTTACGAGACTCGTGGTAGAAAAAGTCGCGGAAATTTTAAGCCTAAGCGTAGAAGAGGTTGAAGCAATAACGACTCAAAACGCCTGTAGGCTTTTTGGCGATAAAATCAAAGGAGAGATATGAAAGCCATAAAATTTATACTGCTAGCCCTACTTTTAGTGGGCGAAGCGTTTGCGAGCCAGCCCGGTCTGATGCGCGCAAATCACGACTATATTTTAAATCAATTCGGCATCGAAAATAACGAATCGAGCAAAAACGTAGTCGCGGGCATATTCCGTGCGATCAATGCAAGCGATCGCAAGCAGTTTAAGCATATCGTGACTTCGCAGTCGCACAATGCCTACTTGGTCAAATCCGAGGTCGATAACATCGAAGCTCCGGAATTCTTATTGTATTTGGCAATGGTAGAATCTCATCTTAAAAACACCGTAACTTCGGGCGCTAGCGCAGGTGGTATGTGGCAGCTGATGCCGGCAACTGCGAAAAATTTCGGTCTTAGAGTAGATAGCGCCGTGGATGAGCGTCGCGATCCCGCAGCCTCTACGGATGCTGCGTTTTCGTATATTTTGCATCTGAAGCAAAATTTTGGCAAGTGGTATTTAGCGCTAATGGCGTATAATTGTGGCGATCAAAAGCTTAAAAATGCGATTGCAGCTACTGGCAGCGATGATCTGGATCGCTTGCTAAAAAGTCCTGCACTTCCTAATGAGACTAAGAATTTTATCAAGCGCATTATTAAATACGCTTACATTGCTCAAAATGAAAATATGCGTAAAATTCTGCTTTTTGAAAGCGAGCCGTGGGGGCTAAAGCGTATCGCAGTAGCTCCAGGCACAAAGCTAAGTGCGGTTGCAAAACAGATCGGAATTTCGCCATCGCAGATGCAGGATTACAACGCGCATATTAAAAACGGAATTTCGCCGCTTAACGGCAAGTACTTCTTTTATATCCCACAAAGCAAATATGCAGAATTTGTCGTAAATCAAGGCGCGTTTCAAGCGTATGAACCACGTCTGAAACAGCGCAAGCCAGGACGCGTGTTAGCAGGTTTGGCGAACGAGCTTAGCCTCAAAGACAAAAATGAAATAGCGCTAAATAATATAAAATTCAACAAATAAGATCGGATCGTAGGTGTCGTACCAGAAAATCGCTCTTTTTAGTGCGCTTTTTGCGCTAATTCTTGCCGGTTGC
Organism: uncultured Campylobacter sp.; assembly: GCF_938045775.1. Lineage (GTDB taxonomy): Bacteria > Campylobacterota > Campylobacteria > Campylobacterales > Campylobacteraceae > Campylobacter_B. The sequence continues at coordinate 1,960 of NZ_CALIBH010000041.1, read as the reverse complement.
TCGTTTCGCACCGCACCGTCGTCTAGATCGTCTGCGGGCGGTGCGGGCAAGATCGGCAAAAACTCTCCCGCCACCATGCGCCCTTACAAAATCAACGGCAAAACCTACTACCCCGAGCAAGTAAGCGTCGGCGATACCCAGATCGGCATCGCTAGCTGGTATGGGCCAAATTTTCATGGCAAATATACCTCAAACGGCGAAATTTACGATATGAATGGCATGACCGCCGCGCACAAAACCTATCCGATGAATACGATGGTCAAGGTCACGAATCGAGATACCGGCGCTACTGCAACCGTGCGCATCAACGATCGCGGCCCATTCGTGGATGGTCGCATCATCGATCTTAGCAAAACAGCTGCCAATCTAGTGGGCGTATTTGCCAAAGGCACGGCGCCGGTAAAACTCGAAGTAGTGGGTTTTTATGGGCGCACTATTGCTAAAGGTTCGCCGAAAGCAACCATCGTTGGCGGAAATTTTATGGTGCAAATCGGTGCGTTTAGAAATAGAAGCGGCGCACAAATTTATCAGCGCGATTACCACGGCACGGCGGGATATCCTGCGATCATCAAAGAATTTAGCATAGATGGCGCACCGATTTATCGCGTCTTTTTAAGTGGATTTAAAAGCGAGGATGAGGCGAGAGATTTCGCGCATAATGGCAAGTTTACTGGAGCTTTTATCGTAAGAGAGTAGCAGTTTTCTTTGACGGCTTTTCCTTCGTTTTTTGCTTGATAAGGGTTTTGTTAAATTTATTTGTGAGCTACTTGCAGTAAAATTTCTCGTCATCTAATAGTTATCTGCTTTAGCTGCGGCGAAGTGCGAACTACTTGCAAGCTATTCGTAGCAAAAAGTGCGCCTGCCTGCTTTGTTTTTTAATAGGACGCCGCAGCTGATAAAATTTTATATTGCTAGGGGATAAAGCATGCAAAAATATCCGGAAGTTTATAGTTTAGAAAAGAGTTTGGCTATACTTGAAAAATATAAAGACGAGCTGAGCGCAGAACAATACGAGCAAAACAGATCTATCATCTGTAACCACGCGATAGAGGGTATGTTTGCAAATGAGCAAGATATAATCGATCTTATCAAGGTCGATAAGGGAGAAAAAACGCCCGATGAGATAATAAACGAATATAAAAAAGAGTGGGGCGTTTTATAGCGCAGTAGAAAATTTAAATTTGATAGTGAAATATCAGATGTATTTAAGCGCAGCTCATCGGTCCTTTGAATTTTAATCGTGCAAAAAAGCTACGACTTCGTGTTCTTTTGGAACATATTCCCTATTTTCAATACCACCGCTGCCATACTCGGATAAGGCTTCATTTAAAATTTTATAAAGCTCATCTATTGAAATATCTCCAATGTCAGAATTTACGCTTTGAAATTTATATTTGACCTTAAATGGATTTTCTGTGAAATATTTACTCGTTGTCTCATCATAAATTCGCCTTATATCAAGCTCGATTTCTCTACCTTTATAATGAAGCAGCCAAATATCCTCGCCCGTATAGCCATCTCGTGGATCCGGTAATTGAGGGCTACCGATAAAGATAAGATAGGTCTGTTTTTGTTTATCTACTACCCAATTTAACCATCTAATATCTTGATCGCTCAATAAAGGTTTTCTAAATTTTGTTCTAATTTTATTAACAGCGTATATAATATCATATTTCTCCAAGTCCTCTTTAGAAATATACTCCGCAATAAACGCCATTCTCTCCTCCTTAAGGAATTCTATAATTTAAAGTAGATCGCTCGTATACAGACCGAACAAAGACGAGATTTCAAATTTAATCCTTTTACTGATGAGAACTTATCGTTAAAACTGCCAATTTATATGCGATTATCGTCAATTTTTACTATAACCTTTCGTAAAATTCGTAAAATTCAGGCGCTTTGTCGCTCGCCACCTCTTTTAAATTTAGCGTCTAAAAATACGCAGAATTTCACGCCGTAT
>NZ_CALIBH010000040.1 GCF_938045775.1 uncultured Campylobacter sp. | reverse complement strand
CTTTAGCCACTCTTTTTCAAATTTATAATATTTCTCAAGCTTTTTATTCTTTTCTATTTGATTCCACTTTTCTATCTCGGCATAATCTTGCAGCTCGCCTCCGCATTTAGGGCAAACACTCCTATCTTTAACGTCCGAAAAATTATAAAATTTAAAACACCCTTTGCAACGCATAAATTTAGGATAATATTTTATGCTTTTTTCGGAGCGAAATGCGAGATGCGCAAAGAAAGCGCACGCCGCAAAGCATAAAATTCCTATGATGATACGCAGATACGCGCTATCAAATTTTACCGATGCCATAAAGCCGGGTTTTATATCAACTCTCCCCAATAAAGCGGCCGCCAGCCCTCATGCGAAAAAAGCGAAAAAGCCGATTAATGCAAAAATTCTATTTAGCATTTTTATATATTCCTCTATAACGATCAAATTTCATCGCTTTTTAAATTTACGCTTTTTAGTCTTTGGGGGTTTAACGCCTTGATGAGGAGCGTTTCTTCGCCAGTAGTCGCCGTCATTATACTCAGTAAGCTTTTTGCCGCAGTCCGGGCAAATTTGATCCGTGTTTTTGACGTCCTCGTACATGTAAAATTTAGCGCAGTCTGCACACCACATATACTCTGGGTATCTTTTTATGCTCTTTTCAGAGCGGAAGGCGAGGTAAAAAAACAAGATACTAATAAGTAAAACTGAAAATCCCGAGATAAGAAAAGGATATCCGATTTTGCTTTGTATTCCTGCGAGATCTTGCGTTGTAAAAATTTCTATAGATATTATTAAAAGGCTTAAACCTATCAAGGCATTAATCACCCTACCTATTTTTTTGTTTATGAAAATTCCTGCAGAAACAAATAATAAGCCGATGATGAAAATCTTGATAATATAGACCGGCTCAACTGCACTCCAGCCCCCGTATTTAAAATACATCTTTCCGCTAAAGCAGCCAAGAATACTTTCAAATACAAAAAATGCACCCAAAAGTATTAAACCTATCCTAGCGTTCATTTTTTATTCCCATAGTCTTTTTGAGATAGTTATCATCATGCCGATACAACAGGAGCCGATTCTATCTAACATTTTGCTGCTTCTTTTCGTTATGATCTGCTTTATTTATAACGTTTTGTGCCATACCGTCCAATCCTTTAAATTTTATAGTTTTATCTGTGCTGTCATACGCAAATTTCATTCCGTAATGAACTGCTTATAAGGATCCGGTACCGTCGGATGTTTAGAAAATAGCAATGGCATATATTTGTAAATATCTACCATAACGATCTCTTGATACACATTATCTAGCCGCCAATCTATTTTGTCGTAGTGCTTGTTTTCATCATGCATATTTTCTATAAGGAGATCGCCATTTTTTATACCAAAATTTATAATTAGATCGAGCTCCTCTAGCGTGTATCCCCAATCTATATGGAAAAATTTAAATACTACGGATATGATCCCGTCTCCTTCGATTGCGGAGGATAATAACTCTACAATGTGTTTTTCTCTCATTGTCACCTTCCTTTAGCATAAAAATTTATCTTTGCCGCTCGGTATCTTTTTGGTTTATAAGTTCCGCCGATCCCTCCTCAAGCGAATTATACTCATCCAGATGTATATGCGAATGTTTCGGCGCGGAATCTTGCGCTAAAGTAAGCAAATGCCTGGCAAGAGATATGAGTCCGCTTTTATTTGCACTTATAGTAACTTCGTTTCCTAAAGCATTGACGGAGATCGCAAAGTCCCTTTCCCATTGTAGCTGCAGTCCCTTTTCTGCGCAGTAATCTAAAGTTTTTATAACATACTGTCCCATATAGCGCCGATACTCCTTTCTAAATTTAATCGGTTGCTGATAAAATTTATCTCATTGATCGCTTAATCGATCTCGTAGTGTTTCTGGAAAATTATATCTAAAATAAAAATTAAAGGGGCTGGAATAACTAAATTTAAGACAGGTGTTGTGCGCAAAAATGAAGTGATTGAAACTTAAAAATAGATTAAGTGGTGGTCCCGATTGGACTCGAACCAACGACTTCCACCATGTCAAGGTGACACTCTACCAACTGAGTTACGGGGCCAAAAAGAAACGCCAGTATATCAAAAAAATCTCTCAATAGCAAGCAAATTTTAACTTTTCGTAAAATTCCGCCGAAATTCTATACAAGATTTCGCCGCGACGTAAAACGTCGTCGAATTCTACGCGAAATTTCGCGATATTGCCGAAACCCCGCGCAAAATTCTATCCCGCAACTAAAATTCGCAATCCCGCGCGGAATTTTATCGCGCTTATGCGGTACTCGCGTGTTTCGCCCCAGCAGCCTATTCTGCCCCGCTTTGTTTTATCTAGTCGTTTTGCTTCACCCCGCCTCGTTTCATCTGCTCGCCTTGCTTTACCATGTCTTATTTCGCCCGCTTGCCTCGCTCCGCCTTGCGCCCGTTAAGATGTCCAAATTTTTTCATTCAACTTTAGAATTTTTACGATTTGCAGCATCGAATCCAGATCAGCTTTGATATCCTTTGCGATGCGGGCATTGAGTATCGGCTGATCCAAGCTCGGCTCGAAACTATCGGCGCCGCGAGCTATCGCGATGTAAATTTTATTTTGCTTGAAGCTCAGCGAGATATCCGATTTCACGAGCTGTTTAAGAGATAAAATTTTCTCTATCAGCGCGGGCGTCAGAACATACATAGCCGCCACCGTATCGCTTGCGTAAACCGAGAAATTTGCATTGAAATCCGCGTTATCTATCGGGATTTTGCGGCTGCTCCATAGCTTGCGCGGTAGTGCAGACGGCGGCAAATCTATGCCTGTGGGTGCCGCCGCGCCCGAAAAAACAAAAACATCGGAGCCAATTTTTTTATTAAAATTTGCCACAAAAAAAGGCCCCTCGAAAAATGTAGTGTAACTCTTTTTAAAAAACGACGAAGTTCCACTGCCGGTCTCCTTTTCCAGCCTTATATCGCAAAACATAAAATCCACTCCGTCCACGTTCGCGCAAACCAGATCATCCGCGCGAAATCTATCAAATCCGTCAAATATCTCGCTTGCTCTTACCTCTTTTTCCTGAAAAAGCGCGCCCATTTTATACGAAAAGCCCAGACTTTCGATATAGGGCTTGAGATAAAGCTCTTTGTAGCGCATCAAAAACCGCTCGGTTTTACGCTCAAAAATCCACTCGTAAAATTTGTCCTGCATGCCGATTATTGCTAAAATAGACGTAACCAAAAGAAATAAACTCTCTACGCCGAGATCGAGCTTGGGAAAATTGCGAAAGATGATTATCAATGCGAGCGCGAGCATCGGACCAAATACCGCAAACGCTACGAGATAACTTAAAATTTTCCAAAGCTTGCGACTTTTCTTAAGCTGCTTGCGCTGCTTTTCTAAATCTATTACGGTTTTAATATCCACGCCCAACCTCTATTTGTTAAATTTTAATGGCGCAAACTCGCGGCACAGCGTAAATCTGCGCCCGATACGGCGTAATAGGTGCGCGCTGTTTTAGAGCCGCTAAATTTTACGGCTACTTGCGCGAGCCGTGCGCAGTGAAATTTGCCGCCAAGCTCAAATTGTAGCATAAATCCCGTGATTAAAAAATTTATTTCAGCAGCTCGTTTGCATACGCTCGCACGCTCGCATCCACCGCCGTAAGCACGTCCGCGTCCGTTACGCTAGGCGAGTTAAATTTCTCCGCGCACTTCAGCACGACGCGCGCAATGTCGGTGAAGCGGCACCGCTGCTGCAAAAACGCATTTACACCCGCTTCGTTTGCGGCGTTGATGACGACGCCGAGATCGGGGTTTGCTAACAGCGCGTCTTTGAGGGTAAAAATTTGAAATTTCATCTCGTCGATCGGTTTAAATTCTATCGGTCGCAGGGCGCACAGATCCACGGGCGCGGTGATCTGCTCGCGCACGTCGCCGCCAAACATCGCGTGTGCGATCGCTAGGCGCATATCGGCCCTGCTAATGTGCGCCGTCGTAGAGCCGTCCGCAAACTCCACTAGCGCGTGGATCTGCGAGGTGCGCTCGATAAGCGCATCGATCTCGCGCGTGCCGTAGAGCCAAAACGCCTCGATCACCTCAAAAAGCTTATTCGCCATCGTGGCGCTGTCGATCGTGATCTTTGCGCCCATCTTCCAGTTGGGGTGCTTGAGGGCGTTTTGCGGCGTGAGCGAGCCCAGCTGCGTTAACGGCACATCGTAAAACGCGCCGCCGCTAGCCGTGATGATTAGGCGAGAAACGGGGGTTTTGGCGTTGCTAAGTAAAAATTTCAGTCCGAAATGCTCGCTGTCGATCGGGTAAATTTTATCCGTTTGCAGAAATTTCCCGCCGACGACGAGGCTTTCTTTGTTGGCGAGACACAGTCTCTTTCCGAGCTCTTGGGTTTTTAGGCTGGGCATCATGCCCGCAAAGCCTACGAGAGCGTTTACGACCGTCGTGCTTTTGCACTCCTGCAGCATCTGTAAAATTCCATCTGCGCCGCAAAATACGCGCTCGTGATCTACCTCGCTTTTCTGCTGCGCGTCCGCGATACAGACGAGCTTTGGATGAAATTTTGCGATCTGTTCGTTTAAAAGCTTGATATTGCGCCCGCAGCTAAGCGCTTCGATCATACTGCCGCTACGCGCGGCTACGTCTAGGGTGTTTGTGCCGATAGAGCCCGTGGAGCCTAAAACTACCATGAATAGACTATCGCCATCGCGATCGCGCCGAACATATAGCCGTCGATGCGGTCTAAGATCCCGCCGTGTCCGGGAAAGAGCGCGCCGCTGTCTTTAAGACCCGCCGCGCGTTTTAGGTAGCTTTCAAACAGATCGCCGAATACGCCAAAAATTGCTATGATGATGGTTTTGCCTAAAATTTCAAGCGGCGGCATATTGGTAAAGATGCGCGCATAAATGAGGCTAACGATAAGCGCGAGTGCAAGACCACCTAGTACGCCTTCTACGGTTTTATTCGGCGAGCTAGCGCTTAGCGGAGTTTTGCCGAAGGCTCTACCGATAAAATACGCGCCGCTATCGCTAGCTACGATAATAAAGATCAGCCAAACGAAGTGAAAAACTTCCCCGAAATCATCATAAGCCGCCCACATAAAAAATATCGGCGCAACGGGATAGATGAAAGGAAGCGTGATCTTTAGACTGGGGCCCTTGGTAAAGGCTACGACAGAGGCGACGCATAGGATCATCAGGATGCTAACTTTTAGCGCTGAGACGAAAGGCTCATCGGTCTGCGTAAATGGTAGCAGCGCAAAAAACGCGATCGCCAGCGCGAGCCACTTTTTGCTAGTTTCCTCTAGACCCCATAATTTGAGGCTTTCAAAAAACGCCAGCACGAGTATCAGCGCAAATACGGCGAAATTTAGCCACCTGGCGTTTATTAGAATTAGAGCTAAAAATACGGCGAGTAAAATGCTTGCCGTGATTATTCTTTGCTTCATAGAATTTCCTTGGAATTTATTTTGAATAATTATACTGCAAGCTCGCTTATTACGGCTTTAAAACGCTGATTGTTTTAAAATTTACGTAGTTTACAAATGCACCTTCGTTGATTTTGACATTTTGACGTTTGGTGTAATCGACGAGATATTTTCCGCTGCCGCTTGCACTGAAGCTCACGCAAATTTTAGCAGCAAATTCGATCACCTCTTCGCTTAGACTTTGCTTATTTGTCTTTACGATGACGTGTGCGCTTGGAATGTCCTTAAGATGAAACCAATAGTCGGATTTGGAGCTATTTTTTAGTAAGAACTCATTGCCTTTTTCGTTTTTTCCGACGCTGATTTTAAAATCCCCGAGATAAAAGCTCGCTACATATTCGCTATTTTTTTCCTTACTTTTTTGCCTAATTTGCGTGCGCTTAGGCATTAGAATTTCGATCTCGTGTGCGTCCTGTGCGGCAAGGACGAGCGATTTTAAATTCTCATAAAACGCGAGTTTCTCCTTTAAATTTTGCTCTTCGATATGTATATTTGCAGCCTTTTGGCGCAGACGCTTTGCCTCGGAGTAAAGCTCGCCCAAAGTGGCACTCGCAGGCTTTTGCAGTTTAAATTCTACCGCTTCGGCGTCTCCTTTTTGCAGCGTAAATTCTCGCGCGCTGGTTGGAATTTTATAGATATTTTCTTTTAGCAAGGCAGCTTTCGCACCTAAAAGCTCGGCGCTTCGCAGTAGTTCAGCACTGCTTTGCAAAGAGCCTAAAGCCTCGCGCACCGAGTCTAGCTTTTTATTTAGCGCCGTGATTTTTGCGGATTTGAGCGAGTTTAAGCGATCCGCATTTAGCGCGTTAAATTCCGCGCGAAAAAATGCTCTAAAGTCCGAAATTTTTGGCACGGGGGCTTCTTTAATATTTGCAGGCGGCAGATGACGGAGTTTTCTTCCTACCTTGATCTGTCTAAATTCTGTTTCGAAGTGCCGCAGCGCCTCTAAAATCACATCGTTTTCATCGGTGATTATTACGTTGGTAAATCGCCCGGTAAATTCGAAGTAGATATTTGAGCTTTGGGTTTTGTAGCTTGCGTTTTGGCTTACGCTAAGGTATAGAATTCTATTATTTTCTGGCACGCTAACGGAAGTGATGCGCGATTTTACGAAGCGCTTGGCAAGTAACACGTCAAAGGGCGCCGCGTAAACCTTACCTTCGGTAAAAGCGTCATTTTCGTGGATATTGCAGCCCGATTTATTCATATCAAAAAACAGCGTCTCGTTGCCGTCAAAGCAGACTTTAAAAAGGTTATCTCCTACGCGCTTAATGTGCGAAAGGAAGCGTTTGGCGCGTAGATACTCGCAAATTTGAATTAAGTTTTGATACTTCATACGCGTTAAAATTTCTCTTTGTGAATTTTGCTTAAATTTAACTTCTGCAGATCGTGAGGGCTCGGGCTGCGCTGCGGTACGCCGAGGGCCAGTATCGCTTCTGCTTTAAAATTTAGCGGAAAGCCCAGCGCCTCGCGCAAAAACTCCTCGCAGCTGCGTCCGTCCGCGGCGGCGCGCAATCTTACCTGCACCCAGCAGCTGCCGAGATTTAGCGCGCTTGCGGCAAGGTGCATGTAGCCTAGCGCTACCGAGCAGTCCTCAATCCAGACGTCCTGCTTCTGCTCATCTGCGATCACGACGATCGCGGCCGCGGCCTGTTTTAGCATATTCGCTCCGCTGCTGCGGCATCCGCTTAGCCGCTCGAGCATCCGTTTGTCGCGCACGAGAATGAACTCCCACGGACAGAGCGCGCGTCCCGACGGCGCAAGCAAGCCCGCTTTTAAAATTTTATCCAGCGCCTCGTCCTCAAGTGGTCCCTGCGCGTATTTTCTTACACTTCTGCGGTTTGCAAAAATATCTAAAATTTCCATCGTCTCGCTCCTTGCGGCTCAATTATACATAAAATTGCAAAAATTTATGATTTTTTAGCTAAAATCGCGCAAATTTAACCGATATGAAGGAGATTTTATGAAGCAGACGATCACGGAGAAAATTTTTAGCGAGCACGTGGGCGAGGCGGTTTTCGCGGGACAGATCATCGAAAGCGCCATCGATATGGTCATCGGCAACGACATCACGACGCCGATTTCGATCAAGCAGTTCGAGCTTAGCGGCGCAAAAAAGCTCGCCAACCCGGACGGCTTTGCGATCGTGATGGATCACTACATCCCTACGAAGGATATTCTAAGCGCAAACCAAGCTAAAATTTCACGCGAGTTTGCTTACAAGCACGATTTGAAAAATTATTTCGACGAAAAAGATATGGGTATTGAGCATGCGCTGATGCCTGAAAAAGGGCTCGTAGTGCCCGGCGACGTCATCATCGGCGCGGACAGCCACACCTGTACCCACGGCGCGCTGGGGGCATTTGCGACGGGTATGGGCAGCACCGATCTAGCTTTCGCGATGATAACGGGCAAGAATTGGTTTAAGGTGCCGCCTACGATCAAAGTAATTTTTCACGGCAAGCCCGCACCGCACATATATGGCAAGGATCTGATTTTAGAGGTGATTCGCCTCATCGGCGTGGACGGCGCGCGCTATAAGGCTTTGGAGTTCTGCGGCGACGCGCTGGAGCATTTGGATATGGATAGCAGATTTTCGCTTTGCAATATGGCGATCGAAGCGGGCGGCAAGAGCGGTATCGTCGCGGTCGATGAGATCACGAAGGAATTTTTGGCGGATAAAAATTTGCGCGCCGAGCCGAAATTTCACTACTCCGACGAAGGCGCGAACTATGAGCAAATTTTGCAGATCGACGTTAGCAAGCTTGATCCGGTGATTGCATATCCGTTTCTGCCTAGCAACGGCAAGAGCGTGCGCGAGGCGGTGCGCGATGACATCGCCGTCGATCAGGTCTTTATCGGCAGCTGCACCAACGGCAGGCTCTCCGATCTGCGGATTGCCGCGCAAATTTTAAAAGGTCGCAAGGTCGCGCGCAAAACCCGCCTAATCATCACGCCTGCGACGCAAAAGATCGCTCTGGCCGCGCAAAAAGAGGGGCTGTGGGATATTTTCGTCGAAGCGGGCGCAGTCGTGAGCAATCCGACCTGCGGCGCGTGCTTGGGCGGATATATGGGGATTTTGGGCGTGGGCGAGCGCTGCGTAAGCACGACTAATCGAAATTTCGTCGGCCGCATGGGCGATAGAACGAGCGAAGTGTATCTAGCAAACTCCGCCGTCGCCGCAGCTAGCGCCGTCGCAGGCAAGATCGCCGATCCGAGGGATTTGTAAGTTTAGAATTTAAAACTTAATGGCAATGTGGTTTGTCTATATATGACCTAATGGATTGCTTGTTTGATAGAGGTGTAGATGTCGAGCACTATAAACATAGCAAGAGCTGAGTATACTACGAGAAATGCGGTAGTCTGGTAAAAAATCAAGCAGATTGCAGCCAAACGCTAGACGCGCGCTAACACTCAATAGTAAGCCGCTTGCGACCGCCCAAGATATGTGGACCTTACTCGCGGGTAGGCGAAATTTGACCTCATTTACCATAAAAACCGTCGGCATCTAGGGCGAGACGCTAGAGGAAGTCGTAAATTTAGCCTACGACTACGCGTAAACTGGCGCGAAGATAAGCTCTACACAAGAAAAATATCAAAGAGATTTTTGAGCTAGCGAATTAGATAAATTTGAAGCCATAGTTAAAATTTGATGTTACGTAAAAATTAGCACCAAATTTTAACAGTATTTTATTTAATTTATAACATTTTTCTCCGAAATCCAAAATCTGTAATCATCTATTTTGCTTTTATTTTGGTCTTTTGCTACGACTTCTAGCCAATATCTGCCGTCTGATTTTACTTTTATGAGGATGTTTTTAAATTTTACCGTCGAACTTGGCATTTCGTCAGATATGCAAGTATATTTTATAAAATTTATGTCTTTATCCTGCGTATTTTTGCATTTATTGATATTTTCTAAATTTACGTATTCTGGTATATTTTCTTTTTTGATATCAAAGTCAGTTTGGTAGTTTGCTAGACCTACAACTCTAACAAAAAAACCACTAGTAGATAACAAAAGTACTAAAGCCATAAAAGATAATGCAACTAAAAGAATTCTGTATAGAAATTGTCTACCGATTTGCAGAAATCTTGCTGAAAAATGAAGAATTACCATAAGAATTATCACAAGAATGTATTCATCTGCATAGTTAAAATAAATAGCTAGCAATATTAGTAAATCGGAGATAAATATTAAAAGAGCAACTAGAAAAATATTGTTCAGCTCATCTTTGTTATCCAACCAAAATTTACAAAAAAAGCATACTAGCAATACTACATGCAAACTTAGACATGTTTTAAATAAACAACCTATATCACTAAGGCATTCATATGAAGAAGACGATAAATCTAATTTATAATAAATTAGTGGTAAAAAAGCCATTAGTAATATTGCAACAAAATCTACTACTATAAAACAGTATTTGATTTCATTTTTACTTTCATACCAGCTTCTAAATAAAAAGTAATTTTGTAAAAGTTGTAATTTGAAAAT
>NZ_CALIBH010000039.1 GCF_938045775.1 uncultured Campylobacter sp. | reverse complement strand
CAAGCGGATAAAATCGCTATTATAATTGCGTCAGTCGCAGCCGCCCTACTTTGTCATTTAACGCGAGCGAAAAAGCAAAATTTGTTCCGCCAACCTACACTCCTCCGCTTATCAAACAGCTCGCTATTAAGTTCATTCGAGATAAATTTTAATGTATTTGCCAGACAGCGCGGCGGCGAAGGTAAATTTTAAAATTTAATCAATATAAAGGACAAATTTAAGTGCCATTGTTATATAATTTATCTTATTTTTAAAAAGGAGTTTGAGATGACTTTTATAGAGTCTGTTCGCACTTGTCTCAAAGAGAATTATTGCAATTTTGAGGGGCGTGCACCACGTTCAGAGTATTGGTGGTTTGCATTATTTGCGGCACTTTTAGGAATAGTAACGTTAGTATTGGATGGCTTTTTAGGCACCTATGCCGTTACGAGTTCCGGTAGAATGATCGGTTTCATTAACTCAATCTTTTTATTGGCAATACTTTTACCTTCTATCGCCGTAGCGGTAAGGCGTCTGCACGATACCGATAGAAGCGGCTGGTTTTATCTGTTAATTTTTGTCCCGATAATAGGCCCAGTAGTATTGATCGTGTTTTTTATCCAGCAAGGCACTAATGGACGCAACCGCTTTGGAGACGATCCGTTGCGACCTGCAAGCAGAGGCTCTATTTTTTAATCCATAGCTTTGCAGCACATACATAAGCTTCGCAAATAAGCTAAATTTAGGGCTAATCCCATTTTGGTTTTAGCCCTTTTTACTAGGCGGTTTCGCTCAAAATAGCCTTTTGTGTTTAAATTTAGATCCGCCGCGCAGATCCAAACTATAAAATTTTAATCCTATTGCCCTTTAATTTCACGATCTTTTTGTCGTTTACGAGCTTCGTAATCGCCTGAGAGACGTTTTGGCGAGGCGCTCCGAGCAGGCTTGCCAGCGTCATTATATTAAAGGGAAGCTCCACGATCTTATCTGCGTTTGCGATGCGATTTAGAAAATTTAAAATCCGCGTCTGGATTTTCGCAAAAACGATCTCTTTAATTAAAATCCGTTGCGAGTAGATATTTTTGATAAGCGCGTTTATGATCGAGCTTGCAAACTCGTCTCCAAGCAGCTCGAAAAGCTCCGAGATATTGATCTGCAGCGTCTCGCAGTCGCTTAAAATTTCAAGGCTCGTGTTTTTGTCCAAGCAGATGTAGGCGCCGCTTCTTACGAAGCTAAAGATAAATTCCTTGCCGTTTTCGTAGCAGTTTAGCTTCGCCCTGCCGCGCAGTAGAATGATAAATTTAAACTTTTGCGCGTATATCACGTCACCGCGAGCGTAGCTTTCGCGCCTAAATTTAGCAATCCGCTCCTTACTTAAAAAGTCGAATTTCTCGCTGTAATCGTTATTTAGTCTATCTATCATAGTAGCTCTTTGCATAAAATTTCACGTAAATTTTACATAAAAAGGATAAATTCGTCGCAATCGCGACAAATTTAAATTTATCTTTGATTTATAATTCGCGTTAAAGACAATCTAGAAAGGATACTTTATGAGGAAAATTTTTATCTCATTTATCTGTGCGTGTTCGCTTTTCGGCGGCGAGGTGATCTCTAAAACCGCTACGATCTCGCAAGACGGCAAAGCAATCGGCGAGGCTGAAATTTTAACACCGATCGAGGTGATATCCAGCGATGGCGGCGTTGCTAAGATTAAAATTAAAGGCGTCGTGAGCGAAAACTATCAGCTTCAAATCCAAAAAAATATGAAAGAGGCTGAAATTTACGCGATTTTTACGAACGAAGCCGAAGCGAATTTTAAAAAGGGTAAAAAGCTCGAGGATGATTACGGCGAGATCTGGTATGAGGCGGAGGGGGTTTACGAGGTCAGCTCGGATGCCGTAGCCAAGGACGCTAAGGCGCTTTATGCGGAAGCAAAGACGAACTACGAGCAGATCTGCTCGGCATGTCACCGCTTGCATGAGCCAAAGAGCTTCACGGCAAATCAGTGGCCTGCAAATTTACAAGAGATGATCAATGCAAACTACGTAGCGCTCGAGGGCGACGATTTAAATTTGATCGTAAAATACCTACAACACAACGCAAAAAAACCTGAATGATAAAGGAGATCAGATGAAAAGGCGAGACTTTTTAAAGGCAGGGATTTTAGGCGCAAGCGCGGCGAGTGCTAGCAGGATCGAGGGGGTTACGCAGACGATTTTTGATAACAAAAAGGTATTCGGCGCGAACAGATTCGGTCCTTTTTGGCTAAATTTAAACTCGTCGCAGATTGTTTCTGTAAGCGATTTCGAAGGCGATAAATTTCCAAATACGATGAATTACAGCTTGCCCGATTCCGTGCAGAACGAAAACCGCGTGCTCTATCCGATGGTGCGCAAAAGCTATCTGAAGGCAAAAGGCGCGGCAAAGAGCGAACTGCGCGGCAAAGAGGAGTTCGTGCGCGTTAGCTGGGACACAGCCCTTGATCTAGCGGCGAAAGCGCTAAAAGAAAATTTCGACAAATACGGCGCCGAGGCGATCTACGGCGAGTGCTATTGGTGGGGCGGTAGCGGTAAGATCGGCTGGGGACGCACCGTAGCGCACCGAATGCTTAAAATTTTAGGCGGCTACGTAGAGGAAAGCGGTGATTATTCGACTGGCGCGGGGCTTGTTATAATGCCTCACGTGCTTGGCTCAAGCGCCGTTTACGACGCGCCTACTACGTGGAAAGCGATCGTCAAAAACGCCAAAAACGTCGTATTTTGGGCGACCGATCCTGCGGTAACCAATCAAATTTCATCCATTCCGCCTACGCACGACGGCTACATCGGTATGCAGGAGCTTAAGAAGTCAGGCATCAAAACCTACAGCGTAAATGTGATGAGAAACGACACCGCGCGCTACTTTGGCAGCGAAGATATCATCGTGCGCCCGAATACCGACACCGCGCTCATCATCGGCATGTGCCATTATCTCTTTACGAATAAGCTCTACGACGAGGAATTTATCAAAAAATACACCGTCGGATTTAATAAATTTAAAGCGTATTTTCTAGGCGAGAGCGATAAAATTGTAAAGGACGCAGCTTGGGCGAGCAAAATTTGCGGACTTAGCGAGGAGGCTATTGCGAAATTTGCTACGGCACTTGCAAAGGAGCCGACCACGATCCTAATCGGTCGCGGTTTGCAGCGCGCAGATCACGGCGAGCAGCCTTTCTGGGCGCTAGTGGCGCTTAATGCGATGCTGGGATATATCGGCAAGGAGGGTCTCGGCTTTGAATTTAGTCTAGGATACGGCTCTGCGGGCTCTACGAATAAAGTGGCTCCGATTTTAAAGGGGCTTAGCACTCGTATAGATGAAAAATACGAAAACACGGGCTCTGCGCCTTGGAAAAGTGCGAAAAACATTACCATCCCGTCTTCTCGCAGCATCGAGGCGCTGGAGCATCCGGGCAAGCAGATCGACTACGACGGCACCAAGATCAAGCTGCCGCATATGAGAGTCGCTTATATGGCGTGCGGATCGATGTTTACGCGCCATCAAGACGTGAATAATATCGTCAAGCAGTGGCGTAAATTTGACACCGTCATTACCGCCGAACCTTACTGGACGAGTACGGCGAAGCTTAGCGACATCGTGCTTCCCGTCGCGATCGAGGTCGAGCGCAACGACATCAACCAAACGGGCGCTACGGGCGAATATATAGTCGCTTACAGACCTGCAATCGAGCCGATGGGCGAGAGCAAGAGCGACTTTTGGATCTGCGAGCAGATTTGTAAGCGCTGGGGATACGGCGAGGTCTTTAGCGAGGGCAAGGACGAGCTAGGCTGGATGAAGGAATTTTACGCCGATGCCGTAGAGCAAGCCAAAGGTCTAAATATAACGATGCCTAGCTTTGAGGAATTTTACGACAAAGGCTTCGTGCGCTTTGAAAAGGACGACGAGAGCAGCGCGCTATACACGCGCCTTGCGGCATTCCGCGAAAATCCAGCCAAAAACCGCCTCGGCACGCCGTCGGGCAAGATCGAGCTTTACTCGCCGGTAATCGCTAAGATGGGCTATGCCGACTGCCCGCCGATGCCTACTTGGATCGAGCCTAAGGAGTGGCTAGGCGATGCGAAAAAGACGGCGAAGTATCCGATCCACGTCGTTAGCCCGCACTCTCGCTACCGCCTGCACAGCCAGCTAAACAACTCGATCATCAGAAATTTCGCCGAGGTTAGCGGCAGAGAGCCGGTGCTGATAAATCCAAAAGACGCCGAAGCTCGCGGACTTGCGAACGGCGACATCGTGCGAGTTTTCAACGACCGCGGCGAAATTTTGGCAGGCGTGCTCGTTACCGACATCGTGCCTGAGCGCGTCGCAGCGATCTGCGAGGGTGCGTGGTACGATCCCGAGGTTTGGGGCGAGAAGAGCCTCTGCCAGCACGGCTGCGTAAATGTGCTTACGTTTGATAAGGGCACGTCAAGTCTCGCACAAAGCAACTCGGCTCACACCGTGCTTGCTCAAATCGAGAAATTTAAGGGGGAGATTAAGCCGATACGGGCGTTTGGTAAACCTAAAATTTTGCAGTCGCTATAAAATTTAGCGCGTCGTCTTTTAAGCGTCTTTGAATGAGCTAGAAAATTTCGCCCTGCGACAGGCTAATTGCCTAGTCTTGGGACGAAATTTTCGTCGCAACATTCAAATCCATCTTAAAATACTTCCGCTTACGTTTTTCTGGCGGCGCGTCGTCTCGTCTTGCAAATCTTGGCTTGCCTTTTTGTGCTCAAATTTAATTCATCAAACTTTGAGCGTAAATTTACTTTCTTTCATATTCGTCAAATTCAAACGTAAATTTTGCGCGGATTAAAAACTCTGCTAAAATTCGCTCAAATTTAACCCAAAGGTCGCGCCGTGCAAATCTCGAATTTGATCCAAAATTTTATCCGCAAACGCATAGTTTCAGAGTCCATTTTGCTGCCGTTTCTCTATCCCGATGAGGGCGAGTTTGAGAGTTTTCAGGAAGGATATAGACTCGTTGGCCGCAAAACTGGCGAGGAGCTAGCAGACGACGCACCGGGCCAGTGGCGCAAGAGCTGGCGGGTCATCGCGCGTAACGGCATGGATGATCCGTTTTTCGTCGATTTTGCCCTCGGGGACGCCTCGCCCGTGTATTTTGCCTATCACGGCGCGGGCTCTTGGGAGCCGATTAAAGTCGCGGACGA
>NZ_CALIBH010000038.1 GCF_938045775.1 uncultured Campylobacter sp. | reverse complement strand
CTCTAGCGAGGGTTTACTTTTAGGCATCGAGGGGGATTACTCGTTTAAATCTAGTGTTAAGGGCAAAACTATTAGCTATGGAGATAAATTTAAATGGGATGACGGACAACCTGCAATAGGTATAAAAATTGGATATGATTTTGACGTATTTAGAGTTTATGGCGCATATTCATATGATTTTGAAGCGTCTAAATCTCACGAGATTGATATGTTTTCTTGGAAAGATAGCTGGAAAAAGCATAATTTATTAGTAGGGGCGGATTTTACGCCTGAAATTACTAACAGTTTTAAGCTCATAGCGGGTGCTTATACGGGAGTTTCATTTATGAGGTATAAAAACGAAAGCTCTTATTCTTTACCTGGATATGCCTATTCCGATTCCTACAAGGCGAATTTAAACGGCTGGGTAATCGGCGCAAAGCTAGGTGGACTATATAGCTTTGATGAGCATAACGAGATTGAGTTCGGCTACAAAGCGGATTATACAAAATATGGAAAAACTAGCGATGAAAAGGATATGAAAGACGTCAGAGAGACCAACCATGGAATTTATCTGGGGTATAACTTTAAATTCTAAAAATTCTAACGTGCTAGCGCAGGATGGGGCGAACGAACTCCCGCTCCATCCGCTTTTAAATTACAAATAATTCTTAGTTTGGTCTAATTTCAAAGCCCCGATAAATTTTTGCGGAAGTACTATTTGCTGCTTTGCGCCTTTTGGGATTGATTAAATTTTAAAATTATTCTAAGCAGAGCGATATAATGTTAAAACATCTCATAATCGTACTTGGTATAAAATCTATCTATCCGAATTAGTTAAATTTCTTAATCGCCTTGCCGTAGCGATAAATTCTTGTGTTTTCTACATTATTGATGAGCTTGGGCTTATCGCGATCTTTTATATCGCTTTTTAAAATATCTAGGACTTTCTTGGAATTTAATCTAAATTTTATCTCCTTATAGTGTATGTCGCTATCGTTTCTGACTTCTATTTCGCCAACGCTGACATCGTGCTTAAAAATAACTTTTTGCGCATCCGTTTGATTTGTCATTCTAGCGCGAGAATTCTCTACATTTAAATTTTGAGCTAGAACATCAATGACATCTTGATAATAAAAAACGTAAATATTGCCACTGTCGTCGTTTGGAAAAACGCTTAAAAATTGCACTTCACCGCCGTTAAATATCGCTTTGCTTAAAAATGCTTTCAATCTATTTTTGTCTTTTAATTTCTCACAAAGCGCAACCATCGGAATTTTTAGCGCGTCTTTATATTTTTGCTTTTCGCATTCGTAATCTGCGCGATTTTGTGGGAAGATTTCAAGACAATCTAAAATAAGCTGCCCCATTCCATTCATCGCTAAAAATCCGTAATCGTCTTTAATTCTTTTAATAGAATATAAAAATATCTGCCACCAAGTACCGCTTTTTACGCTATGCCCATCGCCGTTAAAATCTATGACATCTTTTTTGGCTCGCCTATCGTGCTTATATTCGTCATCCAGTCCAATTAAATTTGCAAAGATTTTTTCTTTTTGATGCCCGCTCAATTTAACGCGCGAAGCGTGCTCACTACTCATTGCTCGTTTTGCCATTTTAATCCTTGATTATCAAAAGTTCGTGAGATTGTTTGATATTATTGTCGTCGCCGCGTTCTATACGGTTTTTACCGATACGCGTTTCGCCTTGCCCCATCGTATATTGCCATTTCGGCTCCAAAATTTTAAATTCTTTATAAGTATCTCTAACCCATCCGCAGTCATTGTAGCTTAGTATAAATTTACCCTTATGGGCTTTTAAGAGCTTGGCTAGAAGTTCATGATTAAAGCCGTTGTGGTGTATCGGGAAATTTCGTTGTGGATAAATTCCGCGGAACATTTTTGAATCGCCGCTTAAAAAATACGGCGGATCAAGGTAAAAAAAGTCGCTCGGGTATAGCTTAAAAGCCTTTTCGAAGCTAGCGCATTCAACGCTTAAATTTTCTAAATTTAGACTTGAAATCTTTTCGACGCCTTTTAAATATTTAGCTTCATCCTCATAAATTGAACTCATCCAGCCCAAAAATCCAGGTCCATAGCTTAGATTGAAATTAAAATAGTAATCTCGCGCCAACATTAAACTATCGAGCGCAACTTCTTTAGTCCAGTGCGATTTTAGCTCGTCTTTTATGGTCTTGTAAATTTGTTTCGTCGGCTTTAATTTTAAAAGCTCATTACAAAGCGAATTTTTATCTTTTATCGCAACTTGCCAAAAATTTACTAAAATATCAAAAATATCGTATGCTTTTACTTCTATTCCAAGCTCTACGGCGGCGGCTATTTCTACGCTTCCGCCGCCGATAAAAGGTGAAATAAGCCGTTTTAAGTTATCCGGAAAATATTCTATTATCAGACCGACCGCTAAAGATTTACCGCCGGGATAGCGTAGTGGCGATTTCGTATAGCGTTTATATTTTAGCTTTTCGCCTTTGAGTAAATTTAAAAACAACTCTTTTTTCGGGCTTAAGCTTAAAATTTCGCTATCATAAAATAGCTGAGTTTGATTTAAAATTTGATTTACCAACATTACTATTCAAACACCCTTTTAAAAATCCCATCCACATTTTTGGTGTAATATCCGTAGTCAAAGCACTCTTTGATCTCGCTTTCGCTTAGCTTTTCTCGTAGCTTTGTATCTGCTAGCAGATTTTGCAAAAATAGGCTATGCCCTTGCTCATCTATAGCTTTTTTGCCCTCTTGCAGATCCGCCCAGACCTTCATCGCATTACGCTGCACGATTTTATAAGCATCCTCTCTGCTAACTCCTCGTTTAGGCAGCTCTAGCAGTACGCGCTGCGAAAACACGAGCCCACCGGTTAAATTTAGATTTCTCATCATATTTTCGGGATATACGAGCAGTTTTTCGATCAAGCTCGTCAAGCGATTTAGCATAAAATCGGCGGTTATAAAGCCATCAGGGAGGATAAATCGCTCGACCGAGCTATGGCTGATGTCGCGTTCGTGCCATAGTGCTACGTCCTCCATCGCGGGTATTGCGAAGCTGCGGATCATACGGCATAGCCCCGTTACGTTTTCGCTAAGCACAGGATTTCGTTTGTGTGGCATCGCAGAGCTGCCCTTTTGTCCTGGGCTAAAAAATTCCTCTGCTTCATAAACCTCGGTACGTTGATAGTGGCGGATTGCGATAGCGATCTTTTCGCAGCTGGAAGCCAGGATCGCAAGTGCGCTCATTACCTGCGCGTAGCGATCGCGCTGGATGACTTGATTGGACGCGGGGGCGGGCTTTAGCCCCAGATATTCGCACACTAGCTCTTCCAGCTCTAGTGGAGCGTGGGCGAAATTCCCCATCGCACCGCTTATTTTGCCGTAGCTGATAACGCTTTTTGCGTGTTGCAAAAGCTCTAGCGCGCGATTTATCTCATCATACCAGACCGCAAGCACGAGTCCGAAAGTGATCGGCTCGCCGTGGATACCGTGGCTGCGCCCGACCATCAGCGTCATTTTATGCTTCATGGCTTGAGATTTTATCGCAGCTTTTAAATTTTGCACATCCTCAATGATGAGCTCCATGCTTTCTTTGATTTGTAGCGCGACGGCAGTGTCGATGCAATCGCTGCTAGTCATGCCGTAATGCACGAAGCGGCTCTCCTGCCCAAGGCTCTCACTCACGCTCGTTAGAAACGCGATGACGTCGTGCTTGGTGGTCTTTTCGATCTCATCTATCCGCTCGATCTTAAAGCTTGCGTTTTGTAGAATTTTGTCTTTATCGCAGTCGCTTATTAAACCTAGTTTATTCCACGCCTTAACCGCCGCGAGCTCGACTTTTAGCCACGCGTCGTATTTGGCTTGCAAGCTCCATTTTTCAGACATCTCTTTTCTTGCGTATCTTTCGACCATTTTAGTAGCCTTTCGGTTAGAATTTCTTGTATAATGATGGCAAAAATTATATAAAAATGGGGCTGAAAGTTTAATATGGGTTATGAGAAAAGAAGCTTGGGAAGCTTTGAGGGGCGCAAAATTTACGAAATTCTGCTTAGCCTCGGATACGATATGAAATCCGCGCAGCGCATCTGTGACAAGCATCGCGTAACCGATGCTGAGGATCAAAATTTACATAAAAACTCTGTCGCGCACGGAGAAATTTTTTTGATCGATTACAAATGCAAGCCGCGCGGACTGAAGCCGATCTTTGAGTGCGATGCGTTTGCGGCATTTGACAAACCAAGCGGAATTCTTAGCCATCCGAGCGGGCGCAACTCGCCTTATAATATGTATGACGAGATCTGGTCGCTATACGGGCAGGACGCGTGCGTGGCGCACAGGCTCGATCTCGAAACCAGCGGCGTTTTGATCGTCGCTAAAGATAAAGACGCGGCGCGCGAGCTCAAAGAGTGCTTCGAACAGCGTAGAGTGATGAAAAGCTATCTAGCGCTCGTACGAGGGGATTTGCAAAGTGCTGCTTGCAATGGCGAGATAGAGAATTGCTATGCGCTAGGTTCGTATGAAATTTGCGGATCAAAATTTGCGGACGATGCTATGAGTTTGCCAAGTAGTGTGTCGGATCTGCGCGATACACTAGCTCTAAAAGGAGTAGGCAATAAATTTGGATTTAATATCTTGTCTAATAGTGCGAGTAGGAGATTATGGTGCGATGCTCTATATGACGGCATGCAAGTTAAATTTGAATCCGGCGCTCCTGCTGGCGATGTTGACAGCGGATTTGAATTTGATGCTTTATCCTGCGGCGTGAGCGATAAGCTTAAACCCGCTATCGCGATGAGTAGCGCGGATAACGGACATAAACCTTGCGCCTTATCTGTGGCTAAATCTTTGTCAGCTACTTCTAAGGGCTGTGCAAATTTGAAAAAATTTGAGCCTGCAAAATACGCAACATTTAGCGAAAAACTGAAATTTTTAAAGGATTTTGAGGGGTTTGTGATTGATGCTCCGATCGCTCCTAGCGGCGAGTTCGCCGATCTTAAAATTCGTATGAAAATATCGCGCGACGGTAAAGAGGCGATCACGCTGATACGCCCGTTGCGATATTTTGAGGACATGGACGCTAGCCTGATTGAGTGCTATCCGTTGACGGGCAGGCAGCATCAGATCAGGCTGCATCTATTTGCCGCGGGCGCGCCGATATTGGGAGAGCCGCTGTATGGGCTTTCGCGAGAGCAAGCGGAGCGGATA
>NZ_CALIBH010000037.1 GCF_938045775.1 uncultured Campylobacter sp. | reverse complement strand
GCAAAATTTTAAGCCTAATCGAAACGCTTAAACTCACAAATTAGCAGGGCGCATTACGGCTGAATTTTGCATCGACCAAATTTACGCCGGGCGGAATTTTCACCGAAGTGGAATTTGGGCAAAACGTAAAATTTAATCAGCGGTGTAATTTCTCGACAGCCGCCCTAAATTTAATCAGCAATGCAATCGCTCGGTAGCCGCCCGAAATTTAAACGGGCGATACGATTAGAGAGATGAAGCGCCTGCCGCGCATAAATTTGAATCAAAAGCGCCTTGCCGTGTCTAATAAATAAAATTTAACTGCATTTTGTATCGCGACGCTTAGCTTTGGATACCGAACTCGCATAGCGGCAAAATTTAATCGGCGGCGCCCGCGATGATGAAATTTAAAAGCAGCTCTGCAAGGACGAAATTTAAAAGCAAGCTCGCGATGAGAGTTAAATTTAAAGCGCACGCGGCGTTTGTAAAAGCCGCACGCCAAAACGTATCTGCCTAACGCATACCGCAACGTACCGCAAGCGCGGCTCTGCACGTACTCAAGTTCCGCTAAAATCCTAGCCGCGCGTTCCCACATCGCCTCATCAAACGCCGTCGTAGGCTGGATTGTAAATTTAAATTATAAAGAATTTGGATGAGGCGAAATTTAAAATTCCGCCTCCCAAGCAGAGAAGGTACTAAAGCGCCGCGTAGCGCACCATTAGGCAGGTTTGAAGCGCCGCCAGCTTATCGAGCGTGCTTTTTTGCACTTCGGAATCGACCAAAATGACCGCCAAAGCGTCCCCCTCCTCGCCTCTGCCTAAGCGGAAGTCCGCGATATTGATGTTTTCGTCGGCTAGGATCGTACTGACTGACTTGATAACGCCCGGTACGTCGGTGTTTTTAAAGATTATCATCTTGCCTTTCGGCTTAAAATCGGTCTTAAATCCGCCGATATTTACGATACGCTCCTCGCTACCGTCAAATACGGTACCCGCGACGTTTGAGATCGCTTTGTCGGTCGTAACCTTGACAGCGATCTCGCTTTTATAAACACTGCGCGCAAGCTCGCCAAAGCTCGTCTCAATCCCCTTTTCATCCGCAAGAAATTTAGCGTTGACGTAATTTAGCGAGTCGCCCAAAGAATCATGCAGCGCGCCTACGATGGCAAAAACGAGCATCGATTTTAGATACTGCACCACCTCGCCGCTGCCCTCGATGCGAATCGATTTGATCGGACCTTTGTTGATCTGCGCCGCAAGATAGGCCATTTTGGAGACTAAATTTATATACGGCTCAATACCGCGCGGCAGATCCTCGAGCTTAAGCGGCAAATTTAAAGCGTTTGGATAGTTCAAGCCACGCGTGGCGCTGATCGCCTGCTCTGCGGCTTCTCGGGCGATATTGCTTTGCGATTCGAGC
>NZ_CALIBH010000036.1 GCF_938045775.1 uncultured Campylobacter sp. | reverse complement strand
ATGGCTCCGTTCAGATCACACCCCCAATTTAACCGCAGGAATATAGCGCAGGCTCGGCTTCGTGCCGCACTCAGGATGCATTCGCAGGCTGTCTTTTACGCGAAGTAGCTTGCTGATGTGCGATTCTTCGTCGTTTAGATCGCCAAATACGATCGCCTCGTATCTGCACGCCTCGATACAGGCAGGCTCGTGACCGTCTTTTAAATTCGTATCCAAGCAGAAGTTACAGCTCTCTGCGGCTTTGGTATCGTGATTTATAAAGCGCACGTCGTAAGGACAGGCGACGATGCAGTATTTACAGGCGATGCAATCATCGGTGTTCATCGTCGTGATGCCCGTTTTTTTGTCCTTGTGGCAGGCTTTCGTCGGACAGACTTTTACGCACGGCGCGTCCTCGCACTGCTGACAAGAAACCCTAACATAGCGCTTTTCTTTCAAATTTAGCGGATCGGTTTTGTCCTGGATAAAAAGCCTCATCTGGCCTTTCGGAACCGAATTTACCTTTTTACAGGCGATCTCGCAGTCGGTACAGCCGACGCATTTGTTCTGATCGAATATCATGCCGTAGTGCGGCTTTTTCGGCTCTTGCTTTTGAACGCTCGCATTTGCGTCTTGTGCGCTTTTATCCGCGCTGTTTTGCGCGAGTAAGCTTGAGGCGATTGCGCCAAGCCCCAAAGAGCTGAGTGCGGCGGATTTTATAAAATTTCTTCTTTGCTTTTGCATATTCTCCTCCGACTAAATTTAAGCAAAACTACTTTGTTTTGTTCGCGTCGTGAAAGCTTTTAGCCTCGCTCTCGCTAAGCTTTTTGGCCGCATCGGCAAGCTCGCCGGGCTTTAAAACTTTTAGTAGTTCGGCTTCAAAAATCACCACAGAACCCGCAGGAATTCTATCTACGTCCACGTTGCCGTAGGCTAAATTACTAGGGATTGTAAATTTATATTTAGAGCCCGTATTCATCAAAAGCAACCCCTCGCGCAATCCGTCGATTAAGCCTATCATAGAAAGATGCGCCGGAATTTTAGATGCGAAAGTATCGTCAAATACACTACCGTTCGTCAAATACGCCTTGTAGTTCATCACTACTACACTCTCAGGCTTTGGCTTTTCGCCCATACCTAGCTTTAGAATTTCATATTGAAGACCGGATTTCGTGGTTTTAACGTCCGGATTTTTAGCATTTTTCGCCATAAATTCCTTGCCTGCTTTTAAATTTTTATCAAGCTCCGCTTTGGAATTTGTTTCTACGATCTTATTTAGCTTATCGGCTCTTTGATTCAAAAGCGCAATAATTTCCTCATCTTTTAGCTTCTGCTGCTTTTTAAGAGCGTCCAAAAACCCCTCTATCACCGCATCTAAGTCGTATTTGACACCTAACGCGGCTTGTGAATGCAGCTGGTTTGAAACATAGCTTCCGGTAGAAGCTCCGATGCTATAAGATTCTTTTTGTTCTTGCGTAGTTAAATTCGCGCCCAATGCGCAGCTTGCCAAAACGATAGGCAAGAAAATTTTTAGTCTTTTTTGCATACATTTGCCTTTTAAATTTCGGGGCCGCGAGCTTACGCGACCCCGAAAGAATTATAAATTATTATTTAGAATTCTTTGAGCCTCTTTGATATACTCTTTAGCAGCCTCTAGCCTTTGCTTAGTATATTTAAAGCCATGCATTCCCCATGAGCCGTCTTTTTCGATAAGATCGACGGTGTCTTGAGCTTTTTCGATTAGCTCATAAACGCGAGTTTTATCGCTGGAGTCAAGCTTTTTAGTCTCAAGGATAGAGTAAATTCCTTGAATACCGATCTTAACCTGCGAGAAATCGCTCTTAATTGGAGTTTGCCAGCCCATAACCTCATCGTAAACCTGCTTTTGGTTCTTGAAGTGAAGCGTCTCTTTTAGCTCGGAGACGACTGGACTGTGGCAGCCTTTGGTATCTTGCATATCTTTATCCGCCCACGAGGTTCGTGCGCACGACCACATAAGATCGACGAAATTTCGTCCATCTTTATTTCTTTGGAAGTGCCAATCTTTCGCATCTCTTGGACCTTTAGCGGCATCGCCTGCGACTAGAGATTTTCTAGCAGGATCGATGTCGATCTTCCAGATGTGAGATCTTCTTTGAGTATCAAATCCCGCGTTGTCTTGGAACTGAATAGCGTAGAAGTTCTCGCAGCTCATCATAAACGGCATGTGGCAAGATGCGCAAGTGTTGTCTTTATGCGTATCGGCTCTTGCAGCGATATAGGCTTGCTCTTGGTGGCAGTCTTTGCACTCTTTTGTGATCTTAGGCTTTGTATAAAACGCACTCAAATAGCCCTGCTCAGAGTTATAATTTACGCCCTTGACGGTTTTATCACCAACTACCGGTCCGGTATTATCGTGCGGATCGTGGCAGGTTACGCAGCGCATACCCTTCTCGTAGTGAGCGGTAAAGTAGGACTGAGAGCCTTCAGAGCCACAGCCTGGACCCATAGATTTAAATTTAGAGCTAAGAGATAGATCGGGATTTCCGTTGTTTAGCGGATTAGCACGAGCTAAATCAGGGCTATAGTTAAATCTTTGGTGGCAGCGTTCGCAGTTTGAGGTTCTAAAATTTGTAGCGCCGTCAAGGTGACCGCCCGCTCCATGGCACTCTTCACAGGTGATACCCTTGGAGATAGTGTGCTTTTGAAGCTCTTTTGCGTTACCCAAAGCAGCATAGAATTCTTTCTTAGTTTTAAAATCGAATTTGAATGGGTGGCAGACTTCGCAATACGAGCTGTTTGCTTGGAAAAACATCGATTTTTTATATTTCGCAGCATACGACGCAAGACCTCTTACGTAACCGCCGTTATCGCCATAATCGGCTAGAGTTTCCGGGAATTCCGGAACGATCTTTTTAATCTTTTTGACCGTCTCATCGTCTAAATTTAACGCCCAAGTCCTTTGGAATTGGTTACCGCCGGCTACGATCTGACCGGTACCATCTCGTAGCAAACCGCCCTCTACGTGATAGGTTCCGCGTAGAAGCCATGCATCTACGTAGCCGAATTTTGTCCTTAGATGCCCCACAGTCGCATAAATTACGTCAGGGGTAATACCTTTTGGAAGGATCGACGCGGTATCCGGGCTAAATACCGGATCGGTTAGGTTGTTATTAACCTCCGGGTGCTCGCCCGGGAAGCGGATAGTAGTGGCGTGGCGCGATCTGCTCCATGTCTCATACTGCGCAGGGTGGCACTCGCCGCATTTTTCAGGGCCTATGAATTTATTCGGAAATTGCAAGGAAGAGCCCGCAGGGATTCTATACATCATAGAGCTATAGCCCTTGCCGTCGTCTCTTTTGCTAGCCTTTGAAAAGTCAAATCCATGCCCTTCCGCAAGCCACTCCAAACCTCGGTCGTGTACATCCATCTTACCGACCGTCTTACCGCCGTATTTGGTAAAAATCGGGTGATTTTTAAATAGCCAGTCATACATCTCTCGCTCTTCTACGACGTAGTCCTGCAAGGATATGACGCCTCTGCTTTGCAACGTGCCCTTAGGATTTGCGATGACGTCGCGCGATTTTTGCGACATTTCCATCTCATGCCCCATGCCTTCATCGGCACAGGCTCCTGCGGCAAAAATGCTAATACAGGCTAGCGCGCCTAGTAGCATCTTATTCCATTTTTTCATGGCTCCTCCTTTGAAAATCGAAATTTTAAATTAGCAAAGTTCTACGCTCAAAATAATATCAACAAAAAAGGGTGAAAAAGGGAGAAATTTAATAAAGTCTAAATTTAACGAAAAGAGATCGTAAATATCGCGTCTTCGTCGGAATTTGCAGCGCTTATGCTCCCTCCATTTTTTTCGATTATCATCTTGCTCATAT
>NZ_CALIBH010000035.1 GCF_938045775.1 uncultured Campylobacter sp. | reverse complement strand
TTGGAGCGGTAGCCGGAGCCGAAATCCAAAACCCGAAAGCTCGCCGCGTCCGCGCCCGGTATCACAAAATAGCCCGCACCCACCACGAGGGCGTAAATTTCGCCATCTTTTTTATAAAAATCGCTGTATTTGATCTGCTCGTCGTCCCGCGGCGAGTAGTCATCGCTGGAATTTATAACCGCAAACAGAGCGAGCACGCTAAAAGCCGCAAATACAAATGTCGCGCCAAGCACGATCTTGCGCCAAAGTGGCATGCCCCGAGGCGCGTCTCGTACAGGCTTGCGATCTGTTTCTGCCTCGCGCGCCCTAGCTTTGCGCTTCTTTTGCGCGCGCTTGCCCTTTGGCTCTTGCGTAAAATCTTCATACATCTTTTGCCTCAAATTTAATCTCGCCGCAGATTGCGCGGCACTTGAAATTGTACAAAAGCGCGGCTAAATTTATGAAATTTAACGCTACGGGCAAATTCTGATTCAACTCTTTGCGGCGCTAATTTATTTTACGAATGCCACAAAATCTCTGGCGAATTTTAATTTAAATCGCTTCGTAGCCGCACGGAATCGGCGCCGTAACGCTTGCAAACACAAAATCCTCATCGCCCGTATTTTTCATACCGTGGCACTCTCCGCTTTTGGAAATGATTAGATCGCCCGCACAGATCGGCACCTCCTCGCCCTTGCTCGGATAAAACACGCCGCGTCCGCTTAAGCAGATCCATACGTCATCGCCACCGGGGTGAATATGCGGCGCTACGACCTGGCCGCGTTTGACGATCCAAACCGCGCCGCAAGTGGCCTCCGTAGTAAAAAATGTCGTTTTTACGGCTCGCTCGTCGCTACAAATAGCATCTTTTATATGAAAAATTCTTTGCATTTTCGCTCCTTTAAGTTCACCGAATCCGGTGCGGTTTCGGCGGAATTTTAGCATTCTTTTCGTGCAGCGAAAGTGAAATTTCAAGCGTCAAACTCGCAACGCAACCTTAAATAAAAACTCTAAATTCTCGTTTTGCTATACGATTTTTTTGGAGGATTGAGATCGCATCTAAAAGTAAGAGGCGCATAAGCATGGTATTTGCGGATAGAATTTCGGTATTAATTTAAACGGAATTTTAAAAATTCTTCTAAATTTGAAGTCAGTCTACGAGATAAATTTATTAAATTTGATATGAGCTTTGCTTGCGCGCTTTTGCCACCCAGCTTAAAGCCCAATCGTATCTTTTATCAAAAACCTCGCGTGACGCAGACTTTACGGCAAGCGCCAAGTCGGTTTATAAAGCTAAATCAGCTTATAAATATATGTTGCCTCTGGCTTGTTTTAGCAGATACGCATTTTTGCGCCTCGAATTTTTGCACATTTTACGATAATGTTTTTATAGCGCGTAACATACTGATCACGAGCCGAGCGAGCGCTCAAAGAGATAGTGCTAGATTTTGCACTATCTCTTAAATTTCAAAACTATTTTATCTTGCTTGGATCCAGCGCGATCTCGTCGTTTTTGATCACGCCGATTCCCTTATTTAGCACGTTTTGCGCGATCTGTTTAGCTTCTGCTAGCGAGTGCATCGCGAAGGTGCCGCATTGAAATTTATTCAGCTCGGGGATATCTTTTTGAGAGCCCACGCCCAAAATATCCTTCATACTCGCGCTCCACGCCGCCGCGACGGCGCTCTCGCTGGGCGCGCCGATCACGCTCATATAAAAGCCCGTGCGGCACCCCATCGGCGATATGTCGATGATCTCGACGTCCGCGCTATTTAGATGCTCGCGCATAAAGCCTGCAAAAAGATGCTCCAGCGTGTGGGTGCCGCGCTCGCTCATAATCTCTAAATTCGGGCGGCAAAACCGCAGATCAAAGACGCTAATTTTATCGCCGCTTTTGGTGCTCATGCTCTTTGCGAGCCTCACGCCCGGGGCATTCATGCGGGTATGATCGACCTTAAAACTATCTAACAATGGCATATTTTCTCCTTAAATTCAGATCACGGCGATTTTAACATAAAATTTCGCACTTTTAGGCGCGCAGACGAAATTTTGGCTACAATTACGTTTATTTTAAGGATAATTAATGCCCTACATAAACGTCAAAATTACCAAAGAGCGCGGCGGTCTAAGTCGCGAACAAAAAGCAAGGCTCGTCAAGAACCTCACCGACGCCCTCGTAGCCGTGCTAGGCAGGGGCGAGAAAACCACGGTCGTGACGATAGACGAAATATCCACTGACGACTACGCGATTGGCGGGCGGCTAGTAAGCGAAATCAGAGAGCGGCGGAGCTAAGCTCGCGCGTCAAGCTAAATTTGAAAAGCTAAATTTTAGAATTTTAAAATTTTCAAGCGAAATTTTACGTGGCAGGCTCCGCTTCTAAGGAAATAAAATTTGCGACAACCTCAGCTTCCAAGATGAAATTTTACGCTAAATTCCATGCTGTAAAATTCCAAAAACCAACCGAGCGGAAATTTTAAAGCGGGTCTAATGGTGAAATTCTTTGAAAAAACCGGCAAGATAGAATTTATGTAAATTTTAAAATCTTACTAAATAAAATTTAATCCTCGCAAAGTTTAAAATTTCGTAAAAATAAATAGACGATATTCTTAGCGAACTAGCGCTCCCAAATTAGCTTTTTGCCGAAAGTTAGAGTATTATCGGTCATTTTCATCCAATCGATTCTGATTGTAAAAAAATCGGTCTCCATCGCGCGCGCAAACGGGAAGCGCTTAAGATATAGCGAGGTTTCGCGCTCATCCGCGCTACGGATATGGCCGCAAATCTGCACGCCTTTGATCCTGCCTACAAATTTCGTATCCAGCGCAACCGTAGCCGCAACTCCGCGGTTGGCAAAGACTGCTTTGATATGCTCGGAGTCGCTCGCGCTTGCGATGATGAGCTCCTTATTTTGCGGATCGTAGGCGTAAAATGCACTGCAGCAATATGGCAGATTATTGCGCAAAACTCCGAGAGATAGGAGTTTCATCCTGCCTAAAAACTCGTCGAATTTATCTTGAGCGGCACACATTTTAAGCCTCCTTTTTGCTAAATTATACAATGATTTTCTTTTATTAGCTATAATCGCGAGCCAAAATTAGGAGAATTTTTATGGAAAATTATAAAAAAGTAAAAGAGATGTTTTTGATGCAGCAAGCCCTAAACGACGAAACAAACGGCGTGGGCTGGGAGGACGGCTATACAAAAAACGGCAAACTTATCAACTGGAAGCGCTGCATTTACATGGAATGCGCAGAGCTTATCGATAGCTTTGCGTGGAAGCATTGGAAAAATATCTCTGCAGCGCCGGACGTGAATAATATCGTCATCGAGATCGTTGATATTTGGCACTTCGTGATGAGCTATATTTTAGAGCAATATTACGGCGGCAAAGACATCGACCACATCGTAAGCGACGTCACGGCAGTAAGCGGATTTGCGGAGTTTAGCTCCTACGCCTACGATGTGCGCGAATACAGCATCTACGAAATCGTAAACGACATCGAG
Source organism: uncultured Campylobacter sp. (assembly GCF_938045775.1). Taxonomy (GTDB): domain Bacteria; phylum Campylobacterota; class Campylobacteria; order Campylobacterales; family Campylobacteraceae; genus Campylobacter_B. The sequence continues at coordinate 4,322 of NZ_CALIBH010000035.1, read as the reverse complement.
CTCATAATCCACGAAACAAGCGGCTTTGAGCTGCAAATCGGCGAGCTACTGACCGATTTTTTTCGCGTCGCGATTAAATGCGGAGTGAGCTTAGACATACTTTTTGCCAAATATATCGGCAAAAACGTGCTAAATAAATTCCGCCAAAATAACGGTTATAAAGAGGGCGGCTACCGCAAAATCTGGGGAGACCTTGAAGATAACGAGGTGCTAATCGAGGTGCTATCAAAAGGCGCGGTAAGTGCAAACGAAATTTACGAGCAATTGCAAAAGATCTACGACGCGACGAAGTAAAGTCATGGATTTGCTTGCGAAATTTATCTTTAAGATTTTAAAATTCCATCTATAAAATTTCGGCAAGCAAATTTTAAAAAAGAGGTTTGATTTGAAATTCTGCAGTTTTGTACCTAAAATTTTACGCAATGTTAGCTTATTTATAAGTGGCAAAATTCCGCGCAGCAAGCAAATAAATATTCGCAACAGGTAAAAACATAGCTAGATCTAGTTTCTTTTTTACACACGATAAACAAGCAGATTAAACGCGGGCGAGCGATCAAAGCATAAATTTCGTATTATAATGCGAGATGAGCCGGCTAAAGCAAGCGAATGAGCCAAGCGAGCGGATCAATGAGGCGCGTTTCGTGCGGCAGTTAAAATAAACTCAGCTCAAATTCCGTCGCAAAAGTCGCTAAAATAACGCAAATAGGAGCATACATGGGTAGAATTTTTAATTTGGCAAAGCAGGATTTTTTTACGCGCAAGTTTATTTTGCTCTCGCTATTGCCGCTTGTGTGCTCGCTCATAATCTTGGGCACGCTCGCATTTTTCGGCGGCAAAGAGCTTTTTGACGCACTTTCTCAGGGCGCGCAAAGCGGCGATTTTAGCTTCTTGGACGAACAGCGCTTCCCAGTAATTGCAAAAATTCTAAGCTTTGCTGCTACGAAGTGGATTATCGGCGCGATTTTTTCGGTGTTTGCCAGCTTTGCGGTACTGATGCTTAGCGTGTTTTGTGCGCTTATCATCGCAGCCTTTCTGACGCCCGCAGTCACCAAAGAGATCAACGCCCGCCACTACCACCTAATCCGCGCGGATGAAGCGAGCACGGCGCGAGTGCTAAAGCTGATGAGTCTTGAAATTTTAAAATTTTTAGTGATTTTATTTATCTGTTCGGTGCTTTTGTTCGTGCCGGTAATAAATTTATTTATCATAAACGTGCCGTTTTTTTATATCTATTACAAGCTGATTCTAATCGACGTCGCTTCAAACGCGTTAAGCGCGAAAAGCTTCGAGCGCTCTTATAAAATGGGCGGCGGATATAAATTTGCCCTAAGCGCTTTTATTTTTTATCTGCTGTGCTTGATCCCGCTGGTAGGATTATTTTTCCAGCTATTTTTCATCATCTTTTTGACGCACATAGTGCTAATAGATGAAAGCGCCCGCAATAAAAATCGCTAAAGATTAACTAAAATCAATGAAAAATTTTGAAATTTTCATAAAATAGTGCGAAATTTTTTAAGAAAGGATTTCTATGAAATCAGGTGATATTTACATTTGCAATATTTGTTCGCTAAAAAGCAGCGACGATGAAAACGCGGTCTTTATCAAGGCGCATAAAAACGGCGAGACGGTGCATATCTGCACATCCTGCATGCCTAGCGTCATCCACGGCTCAGGCATGGTCGTAAAAAGCAACTCTGAGATCGAAGAAGAGCTTCAAGACGCTACAAACTAGCTGCTAGCACGACTTACCGCGGCGCGTTTTAATTTGTTTATTAATCTGCGCGCCGCAAAATTCCAAAATTCCAAAATTCCAAAATTCCAAAATTCCAAAATTCCAAAATTCTAAAATTCCGTCTGCTAGGTTTTCCACCAAAATACTACACAGCAAAATTCCGCGCTTAAAATTATAAAATTTTACGCAGCAAATTCTGTGCACTAAGCTTATCCCACATAAAAATTTTCGCGTTATAATCTTGACGCTAAAATTCCTTGAGCTAAAACTAAAGTTTGAGAAATTTTAAAATCCGTGCAGCCGCTTGATCTCTGCGCTGATCGGCTTTTTTTGGCCTAATTTGGTCACGCTTACGTAGGTTGCGATCGCGCTGGTTACGTGCAAGCACTCGCGAAATCCATCCTCGCCCAGTCGTAGCGCTGCGACCTCGATCTGCACGCGGATAGAGGTATTTCCCACACTTAGGACTTTTGCGTAGCAGCTGATGACATCGCCGATAAATACAGGCTGCTTGAAAGTTACCTCCTGCATCGAGATCGTCACGACCCGCTCGGGCGCTATCTCGCGCGCCGCCGTCGCGCCCGCTAAATCGATCTGCGCTAGTATCCAGCCGCCGAAAATATTGCCCGAGCTATTCGTATCCTTAGGCAGCGCTACGACCTTGATGCGCGGCTCGCCGAAATCGTCTAAGTTTAAATCGCTCATTTTTACTCCTTAAATTTAAAAATCTCGCATTTTAACCGCGCAAATTTAACACTTTTTCGATACAATCGGCAAAAATCTATGCCGAAATTTTAAAATTTTAAGCGGATGCGAGGATGGAATTTTGCTCTCGAAGCAGACACATTCCGCTCGTAAAAAGACGATAAAAACGGCAAAAAGGATAAGCGATGAACGATTTTGCAAAACTTAGCGAGATGGCGGCGAGCGCTAAGGCGCGACTAAACGCCCTCTACGACGAGCCGCACGCCGAGCTGATCGCGCGCGGATTAGAAATTTGCGGCTTTGAGTCTGGCGATACTGCGCGCATCGCCGTGCTACGCCGAATCGTCGATCTCAAAGAGGATCCGCTGCTGCAAGAATTCCGCCGCTTGGGCTACGATGAGGCGCGACAGCGCGAGCTAAAGAGCAAAATGTATGATTTCACGCGCGAAATACACGAGGGCATGCACGAAGCGCTCATCGCCGAGGCGGGCGCGCAGGGGATTTTGCAGCCGTTTTATCTGGAGCTTTTAAAGGGCGTACACCGCATCGGGCTCGTGCTAAGCGATATGCAAAAAAGCTGGCAAGCCCTAATCATCGAAGGCACGAACAAGCGCTGGGAAAAGGAATTTAGCTCGCTTGCGCAGGCGAAGGAATTTTTGCTGCAAGAGGAGCTGTTTATGCGCACGCCTCACGGCGAGATCTGCGAGCGCTGCTACGGCGCGATAGTGCAGCGCGAGGGTAAATCCCAAATGGTTCCCTACGCCGTGGCATTTGCGGATGAGACGGCAAAGCTGCAGAGCGAATTTAGCGATCTTTTGGAGCGTCTGGTAACGCTAGCAGAAGATGAGAGCGAGCTAGCTTACGTCGCGTATCTAAGCAAGCTCAAACAGGCCTTTTGCGAGAGGGACGCTAGCGCGGTAATCGGCGCGTGGCGGGATGCGGAGATCGCGTGGATGGATATAAAAACGCCGCTTCAGATCGGTCATCCGCTTGAGTACTATGAGGACGCCTACACGCACGCAGTCGCGCTGGAATGGGACGTCAGGCTTGCAGGCGCGTACGAGTTTAGCGCGGAGGAATTTAAAGCGCGCGTAAGCGAGAGCTTTGAGTGTGCGTATGAAAAAATCGGCGCGAACAACGCCGTCATGCACTCGCTCGTGCTCTCAAACATCGCCAAAACCCAGCTTTACGTCTGCGCGCCGCTGATCTACTACGGAGCCGATCTTAACGGACTCTTTTCGGCGCAGGTCGTGCCCAACGACGAATTCGTAAGCACCAACTGCGGCAAGAAAATTTTCGCATTCGTAAATTTCGTCTATGAAAGCGCCAAGGCTAGACCTTTTATGCGGCTAAGCGGCGAAATATTTGAGCCCCACTATCTAAATTTCGGGCGCGAAATTTTATTTAAAAAGCCGCAAATTTGGCGCCGCGTCTACGAAATATCGACGATCGGGCATGAGTTCGGGCATATATTTTTCATCGACGCGGACACCGAGGCGCGCATGAACCGCTCGGGGCTTTTTAAGCTCATCGAGGAGTACAAGGCGACTACCGGCGGGCTCGTGAGCTTCTTTTTCCATGAGGAGGCGGAGTTTTGCCTGCCGGTGCTGGATGAGCTGATCCGCCGCGCCGTGGGGCTCATCGCGTGGCAGCGGGTGGAGGAGCTCAAACCCTACTATTGCGAGGCTCTGATACATCTGAGCTTGCTTTTCGCATCGGGCGTTTTGAAATTTGAACGCGGGCGACTGGCGGTTAAATTTGACCGCGCGGGCTACGAGAGCTTTAAGTCCGCGTGCCTACAAAACTACGAGGAGCTGGCGCGGCTTTATTGCGACAAAAAGGACGCGGCGGAATTTTTATCGCGCTTTGCGGAGCTTAGCGGCGG
>NZ_CALIBH010000034.1 GCF_938045775.1 uncultured Campylobacter sp. | reverse complement strand
TCGACGAAATTCGAAAATTTATAGCTGAATACCCGCAGAGCGAGTATCGTCCGCTTCTTGAGACGATGCTAACGAAGCTAAGGCTTGCCGAGCATCAGCTAAATATTGATATAAAAGACCTTTACCAGCGCACCGACCGCGAAAGTTCTGCCAAAATTTACGAGCAGCGCATTGAAGAATCCCCGCTAAACGGCACCGACGTCATCAAACCGCGCTCGCCTTGGTATCGCGCGATTTTTGAGTAGGAGGAGCGATGCAACTGATGCAAAATACAACCTTCCCTAGCGATCTACCCATCATCGTCGAGGACGAGCTATTTTTATATCCGTTTATGATAGCGCCCCTTTTCATCGGCGACGAACATAACAAAAAAGCCCTCGATCTAGCCGTTAAAAACGAATCTATGATAATGGTCGTAAGCTCAAAGTCAGAATTTAGCGGTGATAGAAGCTTCGGCGGTATCTATAACGCAGGCGTCGTGGGCTCCGTGATGAGAACCGTGCCGCTTCCAGATGGGCGGGTTAAAATTTTATTCCAAGGCGCGCTAAAAGGCAAAATCGTAAAAGAAATTTCGCAAGATCCGCTGGTCGCTACCGTCGATATCATCCACGACGAGCGCGGCAACGATCAAAAATTAGACGCGCTAGTAAGCGTGCTGAAGGAAAAAACCAAGACGCTTAGCACTCTTACGCATTTTTTTCCGAACGATCTGCTAAAGACGATCGACGACGGCACCGACGCCGCGCGCGTCTGCGATCTGATTTTAAGCGCACTGCGGCTAAAAAAGCAGGTAGCCTACTCATTTTTTACCGAGAGCAACTTGCAAAAGCGCCTTTTCAACCTCATCAACTACATCTCCGACGAGATCGAAGCGCAGAGGCTTGAAAAGGAGATCAAAAGCAAAGTTCACTCCAAGATCGACAAGACTAACAAAGAGTATTTTTTAAAAGAGCAGCTCAAGCAGATCCAAAAGGAGCTCGGAGGCGATGCCGATCGCGATGTCGAGATCGAGGAATACCGCAAAAAGCTGGAAGCCAAAAAGCCCTATTTGGGCGAGGATGCCTACAAAGAGATCAAAAAGCAGATCGATAAATTTGCCCGCCTTCATCCCGATAGCGCCGATGCGGGGCTAGTGCAGAGCTATCTGGACTGGGTTTTGGAGGTACCTTTTGAAAAGACCGCCAAACACAAGATGTCCATCGAGGGCGTCACCGCGCAGCTAAATAAAGACCACCACTCCTTGAAAAAGCCCAAGGCGCGCATCGAAGAGTATTTCGCGCTAAAGCAGCTTTTGGAGCTTCGCGGCACAAGCGGCAAAAAGAGCAAAGAGGACGGCAAAAACGGCGGCGCGATTTTATGCTTCTACGGCCCTCCGGGCGTGGGTAAAACGAGCCTTGCAAACTCTATCGCGACCGCGCTTAAGCGCAAACTTATCCGCGTCGCTTTAGGCGGGCTCGAGGACGTAAACGAGCTGCGCGGACACCGCCGCACCTACATCGGCGCGATGCCGGGCCGCATCGTGCAAGGGCTCATCGAGGCAAATCAGATGAACCCCGTCATCGTGCTTGATGAGATCGATAAAATTTCAAGCTCATACAAGGGCGATCCGACCGCAGTTCTGCTTGAAATTTTAGACCCAGAGCAAAACTCGAGCTTTAGGGATTACTATCTAAATTTCAACATTGATCTTAGCAAGATCATCTTTATCGCTACGGCGAACGACGTATCTCTCATACCCGCGCCGCTACGCGATAGGATGGAGTTTATCGAGCTTAGCTCATACACGCCGCAGGAGAAATTTCAGATCGCCAAGGACTATCTGATCCCCCAGGAGCTGCAGCGCCACGGGCTCAAAGCCGCCGACGTAGCGATCAATCCCGCCGCCCTTTCCGAGATCATCGAAGAGTACACGCGCGAAAGCGGCGTGCGAAACCTGCGCCGCCAGATCGCTGCGATCTTCCGCAAGGTCGCGGTTAAAATTTTAAAAGACAAAGAGTTTAAAAAAATCGTCGTTACGACGAAAAATTTAAGCGAATTTCTAAATAAAAAGGTTTTCGAGATCGACGAGGTCGAAAAGTGCGATCAAATCGGCATCGTAAACGGGCTTGCGTGGACTGCGGTAGGCGGCGACGTGCTCAAGATCGAAGCGGTCAAGATCAAAGGCAAGGGTGCGATGACGATCACGGGTCAGCTCGGCGACGTGATGAAAGAATCCGCGCAGATCGCCTTTAGCGTCGTAAAGGTGCTGATCGACGAGGGTAAGCTCAAAGCGGCTCAAGACGCGAAGGCGGGCGCGGCAAAAGCCCCGCGCGGCGGTAAAAACTCCGCATTGCGCGCAAACGGCGTCGCAGCGTCTAAAAGCCCTGTGGCAGCGCGAAATTTAGGCGCAGAGGAGAATTTCGAAAGCTCGGAGCAGATTTATAACAAATTCGACCTTCACATCCACGTGCCCGAGGGCGCGACGCCGAAGGACGGACCGAGCGCAGGCATCACGATGAGCACGGCGATCGCGTCGATTTTAAGCGAGCGCAAGGTGCGCGCAGATCTAGCGATGACGGGCGAAATCACGCTAAGCGGCAAGGTGCTACCGATCGGCGGGCTTAAGGAGAAGCTCATCGCTGCGCACAAAGCCAAAATCGCCGAAGTGCTGATCCCGCGCAAAAACTATGAGCGCGACCTAGCAGAGATCCCGGACGAGGTGAAAAACGATCTGAAAATAACGCCAGTAGATCGGATCGAAGAGGTGCTGAAGCTGGCGCTCGTTTAAATTTAAAGCGGCACTTCAAATTTTGCTGCTTTAGCAGCGTGCTGGAAGTTCAAGAGTCTGCAGGAGTATCTGGGCGGCGAATGAGGCTAAAACTAAAATCGTCAAATTTAGCCGCCAAATTTTACGCCCGTAAATTCAGCCAAATTTAGAGCTTAAATTTGCGTTTTAAATTTGGCTGAGTACTACCATAGACTCTGAAATTTTAAAATCCTACCGCATGGCGCGCGGAATTTAAAATTTCTTTAGATTTCCGCTGTGCCGTTTGCGATCAAAATATAAAGCAAAAAAATGATAAGACTAAAAGCAAGATTAAGATTGGCCGCAAGGAAGCTTGAAATCGCCTTTTTTGTTAGCCTGATCGCTTATATTTTGGCTGCTTTGAGCCTATTTATAATACCCGAAGACATCTTGTCCGCTCACGTAGATTTTAGAGATTTTACGGCGTTTATGGCGGATTTTTATCCAGCTATAAACGTGGCACAGACTAAAACCACCTTTGGCGACGTAGCGACGTTTCATCTTAGCTATTTGTGCTTTTTTATGCTAGTTTGTTTGGTGCTTGCGGGACTTTACGGCGTGGCAAAAGGAGCTACCGGTAGGCTCGAGGAAAACAAAAACAACGCCCAAGCGCTTTCGCAAGGCATTATTTTATTTGCGCTTATCGTATGCTTTTTGGTATTCGGCGGACTTGATGATTTTTTCTCGGGTTATAGCATATGGCACACTTATCGGCCGACGCGGGAGTTTATAATGCAGACGAGATTAGGTTTATTTTTGCGTTATGAGATAATCGGCTTTAGCATTGCAAATTTTGGTATGATGGTGTCGGCGTATCTTATTATGCAGATTTGCAGGCAGCTGCTGGCGTTCATTTTGCTTAGGGCTCGCCAAACGGCTGCGTTTTTCGGACGGATATTTAGGCGAGGCTAGCCGACTCGTTAAAGCTTGTTTAAATTTGACCGTACTCGTCGATAAATGAGCGCAAATTTAGCTCAAATTTAACGCGCGAAACGCTTTAATCAAAATTTAGCTTTGCCCTGCTAGCTCTCGCCCAAATTTAACCCCAGCTTAAGCATAAGCTTATATACTTTGGCTTTAAATTTAAGGCGGCAAATGAGATCTCAGAGCGAATTTTTTGGCATTTTCATCACGCTTCTTGGCGGCGTATTATGGGGCTTTAGCGGTGTTTGCGGACAATATCTGTTCACGCAAAAGGGCGTTAGTGCGGGCTGGCTCGTGCCCTACCGCCTAAGCCTTGCCGGGCTTGCGATGGTGGCGTATTATGTCGCTCGCTCGCCGCGCGCAGCCCTCGCGCCGCTAAAAGATCGTGCGCTTTTGCCGCAGCTGCTCATCTACGCGTTTTTTGGCCTCATGATGACGCAGTATTCGTACTTTTGCGGCATCGAGCTCTCAAATGCCGCCGTCGCGACCGTGATCCAGTACTCCGCACCCGCGCTCATCCTCGCCGTCGTCTGTTTTTTACAGCGGCGCGCGCCTAAAAAGGTCGAACTCATCGCGCTTATTTTGGCGGTGCTGGGCGTCATGCTACTTGCCACCCACGGCGATCCGGGCTCGCTCGTTATCAGCGCGGAGGCGCTGGTTTGGTGCCTCATTAGCGCGCTTGGCGTCGTGGTTTACAGCCTCATACCAACGAAGCTAAATCAAAAATACCCCATTGCGCTAAATTTAGGCTGGGGCATGGTCATCGGCGGTGGCGTGCTCGCGCTTTACACGCGAGTTTGGCAGCTAGGCGGCGTGAGCGACGCGCAGGGCTTTGCGGCGCTTGCCGCGGTCGTGATTTTGGGCACGATATGCGCGTTTAGCTTTTACATGACGGGGCTAAAGATAA
>NZ_CALIBH010000033.1 GCF_938045775.1 uncultured Campylobacter sp. | reverse complement strand
TTATCGCGCGCAACGGCGAGTTTTGCGTCTGCATCGCGCTGATCGAGCATGGGCGTCCGATTTTAGCGGTAATCGGCGTGCCTGTAAGCGGCGACGTGTATAGCTCAAACGGCGGCGGAGTCTATAAAAACGGCGTGCTGCTCGCTCGCCCCGCTAGTGCGCCACAAATCTTCATGCACGGCCGACATAGCAAATCCGAAAAATACCCGCAATTCGCGCAAAAATTTGGAATGCAGCTCGTGCGCAAAGGCTCTGCGATAAAATTTTGTATCTTAGCTGAGGGGGGCGCCAGTGCGTATGCGAGATTTAGCGACTGTTCGCTTTGGGACATCGCCGCTGGGGATTTTTTGCTGCATCAAAGCGGCGGAGCGGTAGTGGATCTCAAGACGATGAAGGCGCCTCTTTATAACGGAAAAAGCCTGATAAATAATCATTATGTGGCGGTAGGTGCGAATGCGGTAAAATTATTGCCTAAAATGTTGGAATTCGCAAAGAATTTTTAAGCTAAATTTATAGTAAACGCTCTATAATATAAGTCCAAAAATTTTTTATCAAAGGATAAAAACATGAAGGGCTTTACTATGATCGAATTAATTTTCGTGATCGTGATTTTAGGTGTTTTGGCGGCAATTGCCATTCCAAAACTAGCAGCTACACGCGATGATGCAGAGGTCGTTAGAGCAGCGCAGAATGTATCTACATCACTGACTGATCTAATGGCTTATTATACTTCGCAAGGCGAGTATGATAATAGCACGACAGGTTTTAATAACATGACGAATGTTAAAAATCCTATTACCGTAAAAGGCAAGACTTGTGCTACATATACCGTCGATAGCAAAACCAAGGTTACTCTTACAAAAAAGATGGACGGTTTATGTGCCCAAGTATGGGATATGCCTGGGTTAAAGAATATAAATGCCGTCTATACATCTGACGCTTTATTGATTATTCAATAGTAGCTTCTTTGGCGCAGGAATTATCTCTGCGCCTTTTTATTCAAAAATCCAAGAAAAATTCCAATCATCCAAACAATTGCGAAAAATATAAAGATAAAACTCCAAAATTGCGCCAGATCCACGCTCTTACTTGCCGGGAATAGATACCAGCCTCCGCTATAAAGCGCCGTTAGCTTAGCTTGCAACCCCTCTAGCGCCGCGCCAGCAGGTAACGCCGGTGCATCGAATGCGCAGCTATTAAATGGCTTAAAAATTGGCACTATGCTTAGATCAAAATTTAAAAATCTCACCGCTCCACCACAGCCGCTCATCCCGCTCATATCTCCGCTCCCTCGCAATACTGTGTGAATTTTAGCTAAATTTAGCGATGAGACAAATCCCAACGCCGCGCCGTAAAACCAGACCGCATATCCGCAGATAGCAATGTAAACGCTCTTGCCGCAAACTGCTAAAATCG
>NZ_CALIBH010000032.1 GCF_938045775.1 uncultured Campylobacter sp. | reverse complement strand
CGAAATTTGCCGTGCAAACGCCGTTAAATTTAAACGCGCTTAGTAAATTTTCCCGAGTAAAATTTAAAGACGCCGAGCCCGTTAAAATTTCGGCGCATTTATCCTCACCGTCTCATCGGTGTCAAAAATATATGTCTGCGCGGCCTCCGCGATATCCTTTGGCGTGATGGAATTTATGATCTTTTCAAAGGTCTTAAAATCGGCGATCTCCTCATTCCAAAGCGCGTATTTTACGAGCGCGTCGTTCCAAAACTCCGGGCTTTCGCGAGCGGTGCGAGCCATGATGATCTGAGATTTTTTAAAATTTTCAAGATGTCGCGCTACGTCCGATCGGCCGCCTGCGATTTCTACAAAAATTTCTCTGATTGCGGATAAAATTTGATCCGTGTTTTGCGGCGCGCAGGAAAACGAAATATGAAGGCTCGAGTGCTCGTACGGGATGCGGCTTAGGCTCGAAGCGACCGAAAAGCCGTAAGTGCGCCCCTCATCCTCTCTGATACGCTCTCTAAGCGCTTCCTGAAGCACCGAAGCCAGGGCTGAAATTTTAATTGCATTTTCAAGCGAGTACGGAGCGGATCTGTTTATCGCGGTAAGCGCTACATCGCTTCTAGGGGAGTTCTGATAGTTGCGCATAAAAACGTGCCGCCCGCTTAAGCTGCGAATTCCGTCATCTTTAAAATCCTCGCGCTCGCCGCGAGCAGGCAGGCTTGCCAGATACTTTTTTATGAGGACTTCAGCGTCTTTTAACTCAAAATCGCCGCTAAGCACGAAAGTGTAGGATGCGGCGTTGCTAAATTTATCATAGACGATCTTTTTTAGCTCATCCGCGTTAAGCGCTTTGATCTGCGCGGCGCTTAGAGGGCGCATTCGCTCATTGCCGCCGTAAAAAAACTCGCTAAATTCCCTGCTAAATTTATACCCGGGCAGCTTCTCGTTTCGCGCAAGCTCATCGAGCGATTTGATCTTTAAATTTTGCAGCGCCTTCTCGTCCACGCGCGGAGAGCTAATCTCTAAATTTATCGCTTCCAGCAGCCATTTGAGATCCTGCGAGCCGCAGCTTCCGTAAAATCCGTGCGAGAATGCGGAGATATTTTTTCGGTAATTTACCTGCCGCCCGCTTAAAATTTGCGAAATTTCATAATTGTTAAACTCGCCCGCGCCGCTTTCGTTTGCAAGCATTGCGGCAAAACTGCCGAGCCCTGGATGCGCCAGATTGGACATTCCGCCTCTGCTTACCGCAGCAAACGAGATGAAATCCTTGCGCGTCTTAAGCGGCTTTAAGATCACGGTCGCGTTATTTTCAAGCAGGTAGGTATAAAATTTAAATCGCGGCTCAAAACTCTTGCTTAAAATTTTGCCCTCAGGCAGGTTTTTAGAAACCAAGCTATCCGGTAGCTTTTTATGCGCGGCATGCGTATTTATCGCCTTAGCGCCGCTTTGCAGCTTCTTAAATTTAGCCTCATTAAGATTATATCCTGAGCCGCTAAAAACACTTGCGTGCACCTCGCCCAGATCCGTAAGGCGCCTAAATTCTAAATTTAGCTCCTCTAGGCTGATCTCGCGCAGCAATTTTACCTCCAAATCCCTCTGTTTTGCAGCGCTAGGCAGAACGGCTCCTGATTTTACGGCATGAAGAATCTCTCTTGCAAAAAACGCGGAATTCGCGCTTTTTTTGCGCTCGAAGGCGCTGTGCCGCGAGCCGATCAAAGCATCCTTTGCGAGGGCGAAATCGCGCGTATCAAAGCCGCTATCTCGCAAGCCTTTGATTAGCCCGAGCGCCTGCGAGATCGCGCCGTCAAAGTCTCCGCCCAAAACGGCGACGTCAAAGTTATAGATCGTTTTTTGAAACTGCAAATTGGACCTGGAAAAATTAACTCGCAACAGCGCGCCTTCGCTAGCCTTCGCTCGCTCGTAAATCGTAGAAATAAGGCTTGAGATAAGCTCGCTTTTTAAAATTTTCCTCGCATTCGCCTCGCTACTCGGCGGCGCAAATTCCTCCCAAAACGAAATTTTGACGGAATTTAGCGATGTTTCGTTCGTATCGTAATTGTAAATTTTCAAACCCTGCCTAGGCGGAATGCCCATACCCGGGCGGGCATAGGAGTTTGTATTTTTAAGAGGCGAAAAATTTTGCTCTAGCAGTTTTAAAATTTTATCCCTTTTAAAATCGCCCACGGCTATAAATTTCATAGACCTAGGCTGGTAAATTTTTTGATAAAGCTCCTTGATTCGCTGCGCGCTTACGGATTTTACGACCGCCATATCGCCGATCGGCGCACGATTAAAATACGCGCTGCCGCCATAAAGCTCCTCATCCATCCGCTCGTAAAGCCTCGCGATCGGCGTATCGCGGCTACGCGCCTCCTCGATTATGACGCCTCTTTCTTTTACGAGCTCAAGCGGATTAAACTCCACTCCGTCCGCAATCGAAGCAAAAATTTTAAAAACGTCCTTTAAATTTTCTTCGCTAACGGCGATGTTAAGCGTGTAGATCGTGCTGTCGTAGCCCGTCTGCGCATTTACGTCGGCGCCAAATTTCACGCCCAGGCTCTGCAGTTTTTTAATAAGCTCGTTTTTGCTAAAATCGCGGCTTCCGTTAAAGGACATATGCTCTATGAAATGCGCAAGCCCGCGCTCATTAGAGCCCTCATCGATTGAGCCCGCATCCACGATGAGATAAAAAACGGCGGAATTTTTAGGCACGGAATTTTCTAAAATATAGTATTTAAGCCCGTTTGGCAGCGCTCCTCGCAGCACGGCTTCGTTCCACTCAAGCGCAAAAGCCCCTGCACAAAGCAGCAAAAATAGTAAAATTTTTCGCATTTAAGCCCTTTATTTTCTAATAAAATTTGCTCGCAGCCTTTCGGCAGGCTCTTCTCTTTCGGCTTATCAAGCCGCCCGCCCGCGCCATTCTGCGCTATTTTTTAGATTTGCTCGCTTCGAGCCGTCAGCCTGCGATATTTCTTAAATTTGCCAACTTTTAAGCCGCATGCTCGCGCGCCGATCTTCGGTCCGCTTCGCGAGTTTACCGGCTCTGGCTCCATACCGCGCGCCTACTCTCGTTTGGCGCATCGCCCAAATCAACAAATGCATTGATATTTGTCTGCGCGCTGAGGCGGCATAGCTGCTCGGCGGCGCGGGCACAAATTTTAAAATTTACTTGCACCCGGGTTAAATTTAAAAAGCGCGAATCGGTAAATTTTAAAATTTTACGCCAAGCGCGGCGGGCTGCTAAGCTTTGAAAATTTTATAGCTAAATTTCGCAATTATCTTTCACAGTCGCTTTTATGTCCATACGGACAAATATTTAAATTTTACATCGCCCTACTCTCGCTACGCGTTGTTTTAGCACGTATCGATCAAACAAACCGCTGACGCACGATCTTGGCATCTTCGCCGTATGCTATTCTGTTTCCCATCTATAAAGGCACCGCCGCAAACTGCCGTTTGCTACAGGATAAAATTTTAGCCTAAAGAGCATTAAATGAAAATTAGTATAAATAAAATGTGAAATTTTTGAAGTTAAAAGGGAATTTTGGATTAGATTAAAATGGCCGGGAGATAGGGATTCGAA
>NZ_CALIBH010000031.1 GCF_938045775.1 uncultured Campylobacter sp. | reverse complement strand
TCGACCTCCTCGAAGCTCCACGACGCCATCTGCGCGTTTTGCGCCATCTCAAGCCCGCTCGTAGCCACGCCGCCCGCATTCGCCGCTTTCGCAGGACCGAAAAGAAGATCTTTTTGTGAGAGCATAAAATCGACCGCCTCGAGCGTGCTGGGCATATTCGCGCCCTCGCAAACCATGCGGCATCCGTTGGCGTAAAGGGTTCGCGCATCGTCCAGATTAAGCTCGTTTTGCGTAGCGCTCGGAAATGCCGCATCGCACGGCACGCTCCACACGCCGTTGCGGCCTGCGGGATAGGCGCTAACGGGGGTAAATTTTGCGCCGGGACGCTCTTTGGCATATTCGCAAAGCCCTACGCGCAGCTGCTCTTTTAGCTTCTTAAGAAGCGCCACGTCTATTCCATCGGCATCATAGATAAAGCCCGTGGAATCGCTTACCGTAACGGGCTTAGCCTGCATTTGATAGAGCTTTTCGGCGGTGTAGATCGCGACGTTGCCGGCGCCCGAGATCGTGCAAATTTTGCCGTGCAGCGAATCGCCCCTGGTAGCTAGCATCTCGTTTGCAAAATAGACCGAGCCGTAGCCCGTAGCCTCGGTGCGCGCGAGGCTGCCGCCCCAGCTTAGCCCCTTGCCCGTAAGCGCGCCGTCGAATCTGCGGGTGAGCTTTTTATACGCGCCGTACATATAACCGATCTCGCGACCGCCCACGCCGATGTCGCCCGCGGGCACGTCGGTATTGGAGCTGATTAGGCGGTGAAGTTCTAACATAAAAGCTTGGCAAAATCTCATAATCTCGCCGTCGCTCTTGCCCTTGGGATCGAAATTTGCGCCGCCTTTTGCGCCGCCGATATTAAGACCCGTGAGAGAATTTTTAAAAATTTGCTCAAAGCCTAAGAATTTCAAAACGCCCAAATTTACGCTCGGATGAAAGCGCAGTCCGCCTTTGTAGGGGCCCAGGGCGGAGTTGAACTCTATGCGATATCCCGTATGCACGCAGGGCTCGCCGTCGTCGCTCATATAGACGACGCGAAACATCATCGTGCGCTCGGGCGCTAAAATGCGCTCTAAAATTTTGTTTTTCACATATCGCTCGTCGCGCTTTAGAAGCGGTATGAGCGAGTATAAAATTTCGGTCGATGCCTGGATAAAGACCTCCTGACCGGGATTGGCGCGCTTTAAATTTAGCAGCAAGCCGTCGATGTAAGACTTCATAGTTCCTCCTTTTGAACCGGATTAAATTTTAATTTTTTGGCTTTGGCGATAAATTTTTTCAGCGCCAGCTCCTCGCGGACGCCGATCTCATAACCGATAAATTTCAGATAATTTAAAATTTCGCGCTCTTTTATGCCGCGCGAAAGGGCGTAGCTTTGCAGGATATATCTTGGAATTTTAATGCGCGAACGCAAAAATTTCGTTGCCAGGCGCGAGTAGGCTTTTTCGTTTTTCACGCAGCACAGCCGCCCGAAAACAAAGGGCAAGCCCGTGCGCTGCTGCCAAATTTCGCCCAGATCGTAGAATTTATCCCTACCCTGCGAAAGCAGAGCCTTTAGAGCATTATCGCCGATTAGCACCTCGCCGCTAAGTTCCAGCACGCGAGCTAACATATTTGAGCTCATCGACGCGGGATCGAGCCTGGGCGCCGAGTTTTTGCGCACGAGCACGCTTAGCACCTCACGCTTTGCGACGATTCCTAGAGGCAGTTTGCGGTATTTTTCGCGGCGGCTTTCAACGCTGGAGATTACCGCAGCATCTATACGCCTATAATAAAGATCGGCGCAGAGTTTGCTCGGCACCCCTTTTTTAAATTCTATAGATTTTTTAACATAAGACGGCAGCGGAAGGGATTTTAAAAATACGTGAAATGGGAGCAAATTTAGATAATCGATTTTGCCTAATAACATAACTTTCTCCGAATTTAGCGCAGGAAAAGAGGTTAAATTCCGGCGCCAAATCGGAATTTAACCAAAAATTTCAGGATTTATTTGACCTCGGTGATCGGGATGGATTTGTATTTGCTAAACTCCACTATGCCCTCACCTTTTTTGAAGTGGATGCTCACTCCGTCCTTGTTCTCCATATAGATGCCGTCGGCGGCACGCTCGCGCTTGAGGTTGTAGCTTTTGCCGCTATCGTCCTTTAACACGGCGGTATTGAAATCGTCGTTTGAGCTAAGCGATAGCTTTTTGCCCTTGTCATCGACAAAATAGAAGGTCTTTGCGTTCTCTTGAGTTATGGTTTTTTCGCTCTGTGCTTGCTTATTCATAGCGCTATCCGGGGATTGGCGGAGCTGGTTTGAGCCGCATCCTAGCAAAACTAGCGCCAAAGCGGCACACGATAGAACTTTAAACATATTTCTCCTTTAAATTTAGGTTACACTCGTTGATGAGTGATTTTCGGATATCCCAAAGCTTTTGAGAGAGATCCACTTTGTAGCTCTGCGGATGGACATTACGAAGGTGCTCGAGCCAAAATTTGCTCTTTTGCTCCTTGCTAAAACGCGCGATCTCGCTTACCGTGCGGCGCACGCCTACGAATTTGCCCTCCTTGAAAACGGGACGTAAGAGCTTATGCGCGCTGAAATTCGTTAAAATTTTACGCTTGTAGGTGTAAAGAGGGTGAAAAATTTCAAGCGGTACGCTCTCATCTATGCTCTCTCCATCAAGCGCAATCAGATCGGCAAGCGCCATGCCGTTATCCTTGTCGAAGAGCCTAAAGACCTGCTTGTAGCCCGGGTTGTTGATCTTGCGAGGATCATTTGAAATTTTGATCTTAGCTATGATCTCACCATCTTTTTCGATACCGCTTAGCTTATACACACCGCCGAGACTCGAACTATCTCCGCCCGTAATAAGCCTCGTGCCGATCCCCCAGCTATCGATTTTGGCATCAAAAAGCTTGAGTTGATCGATCGCGTATTCATCTAGATCATTCGATGCGGTGATCTTTGCGTTCTCAAAGCCCGCCGCATCGAGCATCTTGCGCGCCTGCTTAGTCAGATACTCTAGATCGCCCGAATCTATGCGGATTCCAAGCGGCTCATGACCGCTGGCGCGCAGCTCTTTAAAAACCTTGATCGCATTCGGCACGCCGCTTGCGAGAGTATCGTAGGTATCGACGAGCAAAAGCGTGCTGTTCGGATAAATTTTAGCGTAGGCGCGAAACGCCTCCAGCTCGCTATCAAAGCTCTGAATCCAAGAGTGCGAGTGGGTGCCGATCGCAGGGACGTCAAATTTCTTTGCGGCAAGCACGTTTGACGTGGCGCTGCAGCCACCTATAATCGCAGCCTTTGCGCCGTAGATACCCGCACTTCGCCCCTGAGCGCGGCGCAAGCCAAACTCCATCACCGAATCACCTTTGGCGCTAAAGTTTATGCGCGAGCTTTTCGTGGCGATTAGAGTTTGAAAATTTATAGTATTTAAGATCGCAGTCTCGATGAGCTGCGCCTCCATGATATTTGCCTTGACGCGAATTAGCGGCTCGTGCGGAAATACGATCTGCCCCTCATCCATGGCGTAAATTTCGCCACTAAATTTAAAGCCTCTTAGAAATTCCAAAAATTCGGGCTTAAAGAAATTTAGACTTTTTAGATATGCGATGTCGTCGTCGCTAAATTTTAAGTTTTCGATATAATCCACAACCTCGTTTAAGCCGCAAAATATCGCGTAACCGCCGCCGCTTGGGTTTTTACGATAAAAAACGTCAAAAACCGCTGTCTGATCGGGCTTTATGAAAAAATAGCCCTGCATCATGCTAAGCTGATAAAAATCGGTAAGTAAAGCCAAATCTTTCATTTACGCCTCTTAAATTTAATCTCGCCTCGCGCAGGAGCAAAAAATCATAGCTTTTTAGCTTCTAGGCTCTTTTTATAAGCCGCAGCATCGAACTCTTTGATGCGAGCGACGCCGTCATCCACCGCAGCTTTTGCGACCGCCATCGAGATCACGGCAAATACGCGTGGATCGAAAGGATTTGGGATCACGTAGTCTTTGCCGAATTTTAAATTATCCTTGCCCAGCATCTTGCGGATTTCTGCAGGAACCTCTTCACGAGCAAGATCCGCCATCGCGCGAGCGGCCGCAATCTTCATATTTTCGGTGATCTTTTTGGCTCTTACATCAAGCGCGCCGCGGAAGATATACGGAAAGCCCAAAACGTTATTGATCTGATTTGCAAAGTCGCTTCTGCCCGTGCCTACGATCGCGTCGCTTCTTACTTCCTCGACCTCGCTTGGATAGATTTCGGGTACCGGATTTGCAAGCGCAAAAATGATTGGATGCGGCGCCATAGTCTTTACCATCTCTTTGGTTAAAACGCCCGGCTTACTAAGTCCTAAAAACATATCCGCGCCTTTCATCGCATCCTCTAGCGTGCGATCTGCGGTGTCTAGGGCAAATTCTTTCTTTTGCTCGGTAAGATCGGTGCGACCCTTGTAGATCACCCCTTTGGAATCGAGCATTATGATATATTTAGCGCCTAAATTACGATACATCTTTGCGCACGCTATGCCAGCAGCGCCCGAGCCGCTAACTACGATCTTCATATCCTCGATCTTTTTGCCGCTGATGAGGGCTGCATTGATTAGCCCTGCGCCTGTAATCATCGCGGTGCCGTGTTGATCGTCGTGCATGACGGGAATATCGACGACTTTTTGCAGCTCGCGCTCGATCTCGAAGCACTCGGGAGCTTTGATATCCTCTAAATTTATACCGCCGAACGTAGGCGCAAGCGCTTTGCAAATTTCAATTATCTTTTTAGGATCTTTTTCGTCGATCTCGATATCGAAAGCATCGACGCCGCCGAATTTTTTAAATAAAACCGCCTTGCCCTCCATTACGGGCTTTCCGGCGATAGCGCCGATATCTCCGAGTCCTAAAACTGCCGTGCCGTTGGTGATGACGGCTACGAGATTGGCTTTATTAGTGTATTTAAATGCGGCTTCGTGATCATTCTCGATCACCTTACAAGGTTCCGCGACGCCCGGCGTATATGCAAGCGCCAAATCCTCCGCCGTAGCACATGGTGTTTTTACATTCGTTCCGATTTTACCACCTATGTGGTACTTCAAAGCCGCTTCAACGTTTACTTTAGCCATTTTATAATCCTTTTTTGATTAAATTTGAAATTCTCGTTTTAACTTCGTCGCTTCCTAAAATTTCACAAATTTCAAAAATCGACGGACTAACGCTTCCTCCCGTGATCGCAACGCGCAGAGGCTGAGCCAGGTCTTTCAGCTTGGCGCCGTTTGCGTCCAAAAACTCCATCGTCCTTTCCTCGCACTCCTTTGCATTTAAATTTGCGCTTAGAGTATCCGCAAATTTTGCGAGTAAGCTTAGCGAACTTTCGGTTACAAATTTCTTATACGCCTTCTCGTCGTAGCAGCTCGGGCGATTTAGAAGAATTTTAATGCCCTCAGCCATCTCCACTAGCGTCTTTGCGCGCTGTTTGTACTGCTGCGCGATGAGATGTTTTTTCGCGTGCGAGCGGATATCGACGCCGAATTCCACAAGCTGCGTGGCAAGCTCGTCGTCGCTTGAACTTTTAATATAATGCGCATTGAGCCACTCAAGCTTGGTTTGGTTGAAAGTGCTAGCGCTCTTGCTGATATGGTTAGGATCAAAGTATCGCTTCATCTCCTCCATGCTAAAAATTTCATCATCCCCGTGGCTCCAGCCCAGACGTACTAAGAAATTTAGCAAAGCTTGCGGTAGATAGCCCATGCGCTTGTACTCCATCACGTCGGTAGCGCCGTGACGTTTGCTTAGTTTGCTACCGTCGGCGCCGTTAATCATCGCGACGTGGTAAAATTTCGGGATTTTAAAGCCCAGCGCGTTATACAGCACGATCTGCTTTGGGGTGTTGCTTAGATGATCGTCGCCGCGGATCACGTCCGTGACGCCCATCAGCGCGTCGTCGATCACGACCGTGAAGTTGTACGTAGGCGTGCCGTCGGAACGCGCGATGATGAAATCGTCCAAAATATCGGCGGCATTAAATTTTATCTCGCCCTTGATGCCGTCACTAAATTCTATCGTGCCGCTAAGCGGGGCTTTTATACGCACTACAGGCTCGATCCCAGCAGGCGGCGTGCCGGTAAAGTCGCGATAGCGGTTATCGTAGCGCGGGCGCTCTTTGCGAGCTTCCTGCTGCGCGCGCAGCTCATCCAGCTCGTCCTTACTCATATAGCATTTGTATGCCTTGCCCTCATCTAGCAGCTTTTGGATGTATTGTTTATAAAGATCGAAGCGCGAGCTTTGATACACGATCTGCCCGTCATAGTCCAGATTGCACCACTTAAAGGCTTCCTCGATCGCCCTAGCAGCCTCCTGCGAATTGCGCTTCAGATCGGTATCCTCGATGCGCAGCAGGAATTTACCGCCGTTTGCTCTAGCGTAAAGATAACTAAAAAGCGCCGTTCTAAGTCCGCCGATATGTAAATATCCCGTAGGACTCGGCGCAAAACGAGTTACTATCATAAAATTCCTTTGCAAAAATTACCATTTAATGTTATAATCGCGATCTTGTAATTATAAAGCAAAAAGACTAAATAAAGGTTAAAAATGATAAAGAAATTGCTTTTTTCCGCAATGATCTGTGCTGTTTGTGCAAATGCCGAAGTAGTAAACGGCGTCATCGCCGTGGTAGATAATGAGCCGATCACCGGCTACGAACTAGCCAAAGTTCAAAAACTAACGGGCGCTTCGCCGCAAGCCGCGATGGAAATTTTAATCGGGCAAAAGCTTCAACAATCCGAGATTAAACGCCGCGGCATCGCGGTAAATGACGCGGAGATCGATGCGAGACTCAAAGCGATCGCCGATCAAAATAAGCTTAGCTTAGACCAACTCAAAACCGCTGTGCAAAAGCAAGGCATGAACTACGATGACTTTAAAGCAAAT
>NZ_CALIBH010000030.1 GCF_938045775.1 uncultured Campylobacter sp. | reverse complement strand
AAGTTAAAAGGGAATTTTGGATTAGATTAAAATGGCCGGGAGATAGGGATTCGAACCCCAGGAGGCTTTCACCTCAACGGTTTTCAAGACCGCCGCTTTCGACCGCTCAGCCATCTCCCGATTAAGGGCGGGTAAATCCCGCCGTAGGTTCGCGCAGATCAAGATCCGCACGTGAAATTTATTCGGTTTTTTCTCCGACCCACTCGGCGCCGTTGTGAACCTTTTCTTTGGTCCATTGAGCCGCGTTGTGCGAATCCTCTTTTACGCCGTGCCAAGTATTAGAGCACCCGCTAAAAACCATCAATGCCAAAAGAGCCGCTAGTATGTATCTCATAATAACTCCTTTTTAGGATCTGGAGGCGACACCCGGATTCGAACCGGGGATCAAAGCTTTGCAGGCTCATGCCTTACCACTTGGCTATGTCGCCGCGCCGGCTTATTAGGTGGTGCCCGGAGCCGGACTTGAACCGGCACGGAAAAAATTCCGAGGGATTTTAAGTCCCTTGCGTCTACCGATTCCGCCATCCGGGCACGTTTAATACAAAAACAGAATGTAAAATGGAGCGGGAAACGAGAGTCGAACTCGCGACATCAACCATGGCAAGGTTGCGCTCTACCACTGAGCTATTCCCGCGCAAAGAAATGGAATATTACCTAATGCAAGCTTAAAATTTCATTTTATAGCGGCTTTTGCGGAGAAAATTTTGGCGTAGCGCCAGAATTTAAAAATTTTGTAAGTAAAATAATGTAAAATTACAAAATCTTTATTGGGGTTATAGCTCAGCTGGGAGAGCGCTTGAATGGCATTCAAGAGGTCGGCGGTTCGATCCCGCTTAACTCCACCACTTAAGCTATTTTTAAGTTTTAATCACTTCTTTTTAATTCTCCTAAAGTCCCATTATAAGGGGATATTGATGTTTTCTGATGATTTTCAATTCGTTTTGTGCTATAATCGGTGCTAAACAATTAGAGCAGTTATTAGGGTAGTCAGTAAGCATTAAGGTAGTTTTATGATAAGGACGGCAAAATGGCAAATGTAGCGAAACAAACCCTACAAGATAAAGACATACGGAAATTGGAAATCAAAGATAAACAATATAAAAAAGCCGTCGGCAATCCAAAAGAGCTCTATATTTGGGTAAATCCAAGCGGTTTGAAAACTTTTTCGCTTAGATATAGGGGCAAATATATCAAAATCAAAGAATTTAGGGAAAATATTTATAGCGTAGCCGAAGCGCGTAGAGATGCGGTAAAGCTTTTAAAAGAGCTTGAAAGTGGCAAAGATATACAAATGATTAAAGGGAAGAGTGATAAATATCGCTATAAAAACCTTTTTGGCGTATATGTCGCACAAAAACGAAAAAACGGTATAAGCGAGAGCTATATTGCGAAGATCGTTAAGATGAACGAAAAATACATACTTCCGTCTTTTGGCGAACTCGATATAAAGACGATAAAGTATAGCGATCTCTTAGTAATTTTAAACACTATTTTTAACCCGAACAATCCGCGCACTAGTCGCCTGGAAACGCTTCATCGCCTAATAAACGACATCGATAAAGTCTTTGCAATCGCTCAAAAAGACGAATATATCGCCTATAACCCGGCGAAAGAGCTTCATAAAGAATTTCCCACTTCAAGCAGGTTTAATCTCAATAATCAACAAGATACAAGGTTACCTGCCATCACGCAAAACAGCGAGATTAAGACCTTTCTGCAAGATTTAAAGGCTGATAATAGACTTGATTTACAAACCAAAAGGGCTGTTTATCTGCAAATTTTATGCGTCAATCGTCCTATAAATACGGCGAGCGCAAAGTGGTCAGATATTGACCTTGACGCTAAAATTTGGACTATACAGGCAAACGAAATGAAAACAAAATTTATGCATCAAATTGCCCTTAGCCCATATGTATTAAAAATTTTAAACGAGCAAAAAATGTTTAAAACTCTCGGTAACGACTTTGTATTTCCAGCGGTAAATAAAGGTGGGCATTTGCATCGCGACAGCATTAGTAAGGCAATACGAAATTTGGGGCAAAAAGACAAATATAAGGGCGTTGCCACCCCTCACGGCTTTCGGGCCACGTTTCGCACGATATGCTCTCAAAACAAAGCCGAGCTTTTAGCGCTTGGAATAAGCGAAGAAGCGATAGAAAGCGTTTTAGCGCACAAGGAGTTTAACGCCGTAAAATTTGCCTATGAGAGAGAAAAGGCTACAATGGAGCAAAAAGCGAAGCTTATGCAGTGGTACGGCGACTATCTAAATGCAATCGAGCCGTTATTTTAGCTTTTCTTTTTAAAGGATATTTTAGACTTTGCCACAAATTCATCAATAAAGAGAAATAAAATTTAAAAAATAGTATAATTTATAATCAAAAGTAACAAGGAATAAGCGATGCTAAACGAAAAAGATAAAAAAATAATCGATGATTTTTTAACAGAACAAGGTTTCGATTTTAGTAAATACGACGACTTTATCGAATATATCCAGGCAAGAGGGATGCTGAATAAAAATATTAAGCTTATTGATAAGCTTTTTTTTACAAAACCAAATTTAAAACGACTATATCAAGAGTTTAATAACCCGATAAAGAGAGTTTGTAAACAATATAAGCTATCGTATAAAGAACTATCCGCATTAATCGGTTACGGTGAATACTCGCTAAAAACGATAGCCTCAACTGGCGCAGTAAGAGAAAGCCTAGAGAAATCACTTCAATTATTAATGGAAAATATGAAACTTAAAGAAAAGCTTAATGAAGCAGCTAAAATAAATATAAGCTAAAAAGACCTATTATTAAAACAATCCAATTAAAATATGTAAAAATAATTTACTTTTAAGCATTATTTAATTATAATTGCTCCGAAAATTTTGATGAGGAGCATATATGAAAACAATCGAGCCAGCAAATTTACAATGGCTTACTACTAAACAACTCCAAGAACAATACGGTTTTTCTTTGACGCATCAAAGCAAATTGCGTATGAAAAAGAACTACACGAAAGAGGCGGCAAGCAAAATACCGCCCATTCCGTTTTCAAAAATAGGCAAGACGATTTTATACTATAAGGCAGATATTGAAGAGTGGTTACAAAAATTAAAAGTGAGTCCTGCTAGAAAATAATCAAGGAGGCGTAAATGCAAAATTTACCACTACAAAATCTTAACGAAAATATAAAATCTATCAACATTAAATGTAAACAAATTTTTTCTTCATAAGTTAAGACAATATGGTGATAATTACCTTACCGATGCTTTTGTGCAAACAAGTATATATTATATCCATTGTAAAAATGCTGACGACGGATGAACGAATGTCTTCTGCAAATAAAAAACTAGACATTTCAAAAGGTAGTGATAAAATTGTATGGATAGATGCACTGCAGGATAGCCCTTTAGGTCTTTTCGTATTACAATACTAAAAACCTAAAGGGCGAATTTCTGCGAAGCTTATTAGGAAAAATATGAAAGAAAACAACAAAAATAAAGTATTGAAATCCGCAAGGATAGAAAAAGAGATATCGGACAAAATAGACGAAATTTTATACGGCAAAAAATACACTTTTACCGATGTAATCAATGCTGCACTTTTTAATTTTTTCGAAAATAAATTTGACGAAAAGGTTATGTTTAATAAGGTCAAAAAGAACGCGAATATAAATAGAAATTTACGTATCAGAATATCAGATAAAGAATATGAATTTTTACAGCAAAGAACAAAATATCGCGGATTTAATTCTGTGGCGAAAGAGATAAAATTCCAAATCCTAAATACTATATATGATCAGGATAAAAATTTCAATAATATTGAGATGGGGGAACTAGGAAACGCGATAAACGATTTAAAGAAACTCGGACGCAATTTAAGAGAAATTCTCACGCGCTTACAACAAAATAACTCATATAATTTTAGGGTAAATTATGAGAAATTCGGAGCATTCACACAAAGTATCAATGACCAAGTAAAGCTAGTAACAAAACTAGTAAATAGATACGTTTCAGAGCTGAATTTAAAAGTGAGGTAGCAACCAAAAGGAGGAAGAATGAAAGGAAAAGTCGCTCCCAAAAAGGGAGCAAACAAAACAAACACGTTGATTATAAACAACAAAAGCTTAGAAAAAAATTATTTAACACCATTTTGTTTTGAGAGTAAAACTCTCCGCGAGTGGTGCGAATTCGTAAAAAGCTATAATCCTAGCAATTACAGGCAAATTGAAATTCAAGCCGTGCAGTGTTTTAGCGCGATAATAGCCTATTGTAATCAGCCCAATTTACCTTTCTTTTTACTGGATATTAGCGACAGCGGAACCGGTAAGAGCCGAAATAAAAAATTTCAATTTGATATACTATTTAAACCTATACAAGACGAATTGGACGAAAGGTTTAAAGGTAGCGGCAACAAAGAGCTTCTAGCGTTCTTGATGGAAAATAAGGCTACTTACGAGGGTATTTATGAAACGGCAGTAAATCAGCCGAAATTTTTTACAGATTTGGGCGAAGTGGGTAACGCTTTAAAAAATAAAGATACTAAAATGCAAGAGCTCCTAAATATGCTTACCGATAAAAACGGCACAAATAACACCTTAAAACGCCCAACCTATAAAAATGCAAAAGCACTTCCGCCATTCGTGTATAACGCTAAATTTTACCTTGCGGCCGATACGAACTTACAACAATTGGGCGGCGATGACAGTGTGATAAAGGAGTATCTAGGCGGCTTATTTAATCGCTTCATCATCGTCTATACCAAAGACGTATTTTCTTACGAGAATGCAAAATTTAACACAAATAAGCCAAGCTATGACGAGATAGCAAAGTTTGAAAGTAAAATCGTGGATTTGATGAATTTCTATAAAAAGGAGAGCTATGAAATCGACACCAATGCCCTAAAACAAAATGAGAATTATGATAAATTTTGTAGGCTCATACACTCAAAAAAACAAAATAAGGCAGATGAGTTTAAAGAGCTCTATACTCGCGTGGTGCAAAATCTAAATGCAATTATACAAACATTACACTATTTGAATCAATATGAGATTAGCGAGGACGGTGGCTTTAAATTTAACTCGAAAGTAGCAGACAAGACGATAAACGAAGCGATAAAATTCATAGAGCCGTATACGAATTTAACCCTTTTGTTTAGCGAAATCAACGGGCAATCAGAAGACATACAAAACATGCGCCATAAAATGCTTGAATACGTAAAAATGCAAATCGATAAAAAGGGAAGTTGTAGTATAAAAGACATAGCTATGAATAGAGCGTTTAGGAAATACAGGACTGACGATATACGAGCAATTTTAAAAGATTTTGTAATGGAAGAGAAGAGGAATTTGATAATTTTGGCTTAAGCTTATTTATAAATTTAAGCCATTTTGTGAAACAATATAG
>NZ_CALIBH010000029.1 GCF_938045775.1 uncultured Campylobacter sp. | reverse complement strand
GGGTCAAGCTGCATGATCTTATCGCCTAGGCGCTGAAAATTTGCAAGGCTTTTTAGATGGAAATACGCTAGCTCCAGATATCCGCGGCGCGCGAAATCCGCAAGCTTTTTATCACTTAACTTCAAAAGCTTTTCGCGATTTACGACCGAAAAGCCGTTTAGCAGGGACGATTCCTTGCCGCTAGAGTTGATGCCGAGCTCCTTGGCTTCTAAAATCCCCGCCTTTTGAAATTCCGCCGCCGCAACGCGCGTGCGCATGTCCAAATCGGCGTAATTTTTCATCACCTCTTTTAAATTTTGTAAAAATGGCGTCGGCTTGCCGTCTTTAAAAAGCGCCTCGCCGTCGCCTTTGATCTGCTGCGCGTCCTCATCGAAGCAGATCGCCGTTTGATCGCCGATCTGGGCTAGGAAAAACGGATAATTCTGCACCGAGGAAGGCACCGCTCCCTTATAATCCTTATCGATTAGAACGTTTTTGGTGCGCCCTAGCAGCGCCACCATTTTGGGCTCTTTTTCGATGGTAAATACGATAACGAGGTTATCCGCGCAAAACGGGATCTCCGGCGCGATCACCGGCACGAAAGGCGCGGTAGGGAATGCATCCGCGTGATACTGCAAATCCGCGTGTTTAACGCTATCTAATACGACTGGGGTCATGTTGGTCCTTTAAAAAATTTATGCAATTATATAAAAAAGAATATTAAAATTCTAAAGGTTTTTGAAATTTCGGCCGTTTTTACTTGTGTAAATTTAGACTATTGAAATTTTAAATTTAGTAAAATTACCTTAAATTTAAAGGAGCACAGATGGATTTAAACGAGCTTTTAGTGCTTGCAGAGGACGCTGCGAAAAAGGCAAACGCTGCGATAATGCAAAATTACGACAAATTCGACGTCTTTGTCAAAGCGGACAAATCGCCGCTTACGAATGCCGATCTTGCGGCAAACGATGCGATAATGCGCACTCTAGAGCCCAGCGGTATCGCGATCTGCTCGGAAGAGCGCGTACTGGATAGCAAAAAGCGCATGAGCGAAGAGAGATTTTGGCTGATAGATCCGCTGGACGGCACGAAAGAGTTTATCGCGCGCAACGGCGAGTTTTGCGTCTGCATCGCGCTGATCGAGCATGGGCG
>NZ_CALIBH010000028.1 GCF_938045775.1 uncultured Campylobacter sp. | reverse complement strand
ATAATTTTGGCTTAAGCTTATTTATAAATTTAAGCCATTTTGTGAAACAATATAGAAAATCAGGCAAGAATATTTAAGAAATTTAATGATTTTTAGCTACCTTTTTGCAAATTTTAGCTACCTTTTTGCAAATTTTAGCCACCTTTTTTGCCTACAAATGGGAATTTGCTCAAAATGGTGGCAAAAAGTGGCAGAATTTAGCCACCTTTTTTTATTAATCCGTGAAACACCATTAAAAAGATATTTTACAGTACTTTTAAATTTAGTTTTCTTAAGCGAATTTTACTAAATTTTAAGCTTTATCTAAGTTTTATAACGCCCGCTATGTGGGCATTAAAGGCAGGAATTCCCATTTGTAGGCAAAAAAGGTGGCTAAAATTCTATAAAAACAAAATAGTGATTAGGTAAGAAATTAAATTTAAGTTTTCTGCAAAGCTTAAGCAAGCAGTAAAATTTGACATTTAATATATTTTGTAGTATTATTCTAAGTATTAAAAAGGATATAAAATGAAAGCAATCTTAGCAACGCAAACAGCCAGTATTTCAGAACTCAAAAAATCTCCTGCTCAAATCATAAAAGAAGCAAAAGACGAAGCGGTAGCGATTTTAGTGCATAATGTCCCAAGTGCGTATTTGGTACCAAGCAATCTATATGAAAAAATGCTAGATATAATCGATGATTACTATCTCTCAAAAGAAGCAGATAACACGATAAAAAGTAAAGAAAAGCCGGTGAAGGTAAGCCTGAATGAGTTATGAGCTAGAATTCTTACCGCTGGCATTAACGGAGTGTTTGACTTCCCATACAAGGAGGTCAATATGTTTCAGGTAGTGGATCCGACGATAAAAGAGGTAACGGCGATGAACTTCGAAGAAGTGACGACGCAAATTTGGGAGTTTATGGAGTATCCGAAAAATCATCCGATGCTGCCGAACGTGAGCAAAAGCCACTTTTGGGAGATGATGGAGATGTGGGCGAGCTATCCGGTAATAGGCATGAACAACGAAGTGGACGAGGGGGCGTCGGAGATGTCGGACTTTTCGCAGGAGATACTGGAGCTAACGCAGGAGCTTCAGGAGGAAGTGAACGAAGCGACGGACAAAGAGAGAGCGATCTTTCGGATGAAGCGAGAACTGGCCATGAAAGTAGCCAATCTGCAAATAATTTGGATAATGACGCACTACATCAAGCCGCAATATTTGCTGGCGACGATGTACGAGACCTATACGCTAGCGGAGAGAGACGAAGAGGAGCTGAAGAAGTATTTAGTGCCGGAGGTGATAGCCACGGCCAAGGACGAGAGCATACCGATATTGGGACCGCTAGGAATGTGGCAATACCGAATGGGGATACTTCATCGCTGGACGATGCAGCTTCAGAATATGGGGATGATAGACGATATACAGATGAGAAACAACTATATGACGCCGGACTCGGAGCAGAAACTGGCATTCGCGCTAGCGCTTCAGGAGTTAACGGAGATGGAAGCGCTCGCCAATCCGCTAGCCAAGCAGATGAGAGAGATGGGCAATACGGATTTGGAAATATTCAAGGCGCTGGGAGTGGATATATACAAGGAATACCTGAAGCTTCCGCAAACGGCTTATCCGATGGACGAGATCAGAGCGAGAGCGTTTCATTACCAAAATGATAAAATACTACAAATTTCTTAGAAAGGATTTAAGATGGCTTTAACAGAAAAAGATTTGAAAATACTTCAGGGCGTATGCGATCATTACACGCGGATGGATAATGACGCCGAATACTGCAAGGAAGTCGAAAAACAACTTTATCGCGGTGCTCCAAAAGAGTTGGTAGAAAGAGTAAGACGAGAGATGGCTAAATATGGAACTAAAAAGCGAAATAAAAAAGATTGATTTCGGCTCCAATGCCGAACTGGAGGAAATTCAAAATTTAGCGGTTGAATTTGCTAAGAGCTCAACCGAGTTTTTATTAGAAAGTTATAACGACCACCCAGATACTATGGGCGGCCGCTATATCTGTTCCGATACGTTCAAAGAGCTTTTTCCTTGTTTTGAAGTAAAAGAAAATAGAGCGCTAGTAAACGATGCTATACATAATTCTTCTGCCGTTTTGGCGGCGACGCAGTTTGAAGAGGTTCTGAAGCGCGATGAGCCGGATAAAACCAAAGCAATTTTCATCACCGGCATTCCAGGAGCCGGAAAAACAACCTCGGTCAAAAAATTTATGGCCGATAACCAAGTTAAGCTGATTTTTGAGGGTCAGTTAGCAAACCCGGCGCCGACCATCCCAAAAATAGAGCAGTGCCTACAAAAAAATTTAGACGTTAGGATTGTTGCGGTGCATATAGAGCCCGAAAAGGCTTTAGACAATACTTTTAAACGCTTTAATGAATATGGG
>NZ_CALIBH010000027.1 GCF_938045775.1 uncultured Campylobacter sp. | reverse complement strand
ATTGCGAGTTTATAAAAAAGCGCAGGCTGCTTCTAAGCGTCAGCTCCTCTCATCCGGCCGTTTCGCGAGCAAGTATAAATTCTACCGAGAAATACCCTAAAATCGCGCTTAGCGAGTTTAAATCCGATAAATTTGCAATCAGCAGTAAAATTTTAAAAAGTGAATCGAACTTTAAAAAGATCTTTGAAAACGCGGGCTTTACGCCTCAAATTTTCTGTGACACCTCCTATCTGTACGTGGCTAACGCGATGGTCGCGGCGGGGCTTTGCGTGAGTTTCAGCTTCGCGCGGTACATTTTTGAGACGCAAAAAGACTACATCACGCTCTTTGACGTCGCGGATGAGCCGCTTTTGGACGTGTCGTTTTCGGTCGTGTATAAAAAACCCTCCAAGCTCGCAAAGGAATTTATAAAGATGATAAAAGCGGGCAAAAGCGGCGAGTAGGGCGCGGGTTTAAATTTAATAACGCGCCGCGAGGCGCTGCGACCAAAAGGCTTTTAAAATTTCATCTTGCAATCTTGCTCTTTAAATTTAAGCTCACAACCTGCTTGGTCGAAATTTCATCTCAAATTTTATCTTGCGCTCTAATCGGTTAAATTTTATCTTGCACATGCAGACTAAATTTTATCTCGCAGCAGGTTGGATTAAAATTTTCATTTGCCGCGGCTGCGTAAATTTACGGTACGCTCTTTTTATAAAATTTTATCTGCAAGCGGGACAAAGAGCGCCTATCCGGTGCTTTCGGCTCTTTGACTTTCGCTTGATTAGCTTTTCTTGCTCGCCGCTAAAACTTGCGCCAAGATCGCCGCTAGCGCGATATTTAGGCTGACGCAAAGCCCAAACAGTGCCACGGCCTTGGTGGAGCTGAAAGCGAGCGTAAAAAAAGAGATTATGCTGGTTAAAGACGCAAGCGTGATGCCGAAAATTTTATCGCTAAGCGCCATCTTATCGTTGTTTGCAAAGATCATATAGTCAATCCCCACGGCGCCAGAGAGGATCAGCGCAAAGATCGCAAAAATATTTACGCTCACGCCGAATGCGCTAAGCAGGGCGAGCACGGCTAAATTTGTCGCAAAAACGCAGATGACGATCAGCCACGCCGTCCGCGCGCCGAAAAACGCCCACAGCAGCGCGAGCGCAAGGGCGTATGCGGCGCATTTCAGATACAAGGCGTTGATTTTGATCTGCGAAAACGCCTCGCTTATGGCGCTTCGCATATTTAGATGCAGCGTGCCCATCTGCGCGGCAAGCTCGCTAATGGCCGTTTTATCGCGCACGCCGCGCAAAAAAGCTATATGCGGATCGATGCTCGGCATCGCGGCAAAAAGAACGGAGCTTCTAGCTTGCTCGTAGCTTAAAATGGGTGCATCCGCGATCTTGGCAAAGTTTGCATCCACGAGCTCGCGGCTGAGTCCAAGACGCAAAAATGCGCTTCTATCGTAGTTTGCAAAGGCTTGCTTGATAAAGCTCTGCGTAGCTGGATCCAAAATCGGCGCGCCCGTATATGAGTCTGCAAACCCGCGCGCCACGGCCTCTTTGGCTATCGCGCCTGCATCATTACCCACAATCAGATCGAAGCTGGAGCCTCCGATGCTTGCGAGCTTGGCGCTCATCGCGATAAGGTTTTTATCCAAGCTCGCGTATTCGCTGACGTCGTCCTTAAGCTCCATTTTAAAATACAAAAACGCAAGCAGCGCCGCGCAAATGATGACGAGCGCTTTAAAGCTTAAGCTTATCTTACAAAGCGCCTTTGCGTAGAGCTCAAGAGCTTTTGCAAAGAGCGGAGCGGGGCGAAATTCCGCCCCGGCAAGTAGTAGTGGCAGGGCGAAGTAGCTAAAGCAAAACGCCCCCGCAAGTGCGGCTATGGCAAAGATCGCGATCTCTTTGAGCAGAAAAAACGGGCTGAATAAAAATACGAAGTAGCCTCCGGCCGTGATGAAAAACCCTAGAAGCAGGATGTTTCGCATGCTTTTTATCGAGCGAGCTTCGATGCGGCGCGAGATGTTTGCGCCGAGCCAGTGCACCGCGTAATCCAGCATCAGCCCGATTAGGCTCGTCGAAACCACGGCGCTTAGGATGTGGATCGAGCCGCGGATCGCCATCGTAGCCGCTACGCCGCAGGCAAGCCCGAAAAGCGCGGGCAGCAGCAGGCAGAAGATCCGTGCGCGCGAAAATGCCGCCAGCAGCAGCGCCGCGCACAGGCTAAGCGATACGGCGCCCGCGACGGAGCTTTCGCGCACGCCCGCGCTTTTACCCAATGCGCTAAAAAGGGCAGTGCCGGAGATTAAAATTTCGCTTTTTTGCGCCTCGCGCACGAGCGCACTAAGCGTATCGTCATTTGCTTTCGGAGCGAGCTTAGCCGTAGCGAGGTAGTGCGGCGCGCCGTCAATGATCGCAATAAAGCGGTTTTGCGCAGGATCGAGCTTAATCGCGCCGCGGGCGCCGAGGCGCGAGTGAAGGCTAAGCGAGAAAAAATCCTGCGAGAGGCTAAGCGGGCGAAATTTTGAGTAAAGCTCACGCGCGCTACGCTCATCAAGCGCCAGAGCCTCTCCATCTGCGCCTCGCGCCAGCCCCACGCGATCAAGCGCGTAAAAACCCAGGCTTCGCGCCTTAATCAGCGCCTCTTTGATCGTGTAAATTTTATAAAAAACGAGCGCCTTTTCGCTTTCGTCCGCCGCCGCTAAAAATTCGCGCTCAAAGGCATTGAAACAAAACTCGCTCGCCGCGGCAAAATTCCGCGGTTTTAAAATTTCAAGATCAAGTCCGAATTTTTGCCTCGCAAAACCTACGGCAACGATCGTTTTGCCGTACGCGCTTTTGTGCGAGATACAAAATTTGCCGCGCTTTTTAAAGCGCGCCTTAAGCGCCCGCGAAACGCGAAATTCGCGCAGATGGTCTCGCGCTCGCGCCAGCTTCTTATCGCGCCTGCTCAAAAGCCGCCGCGGAGCGCACAGATCCTCGTCGGTGATTAAAATTTTTATCTCGCTCATAAAGCCCTGATTTTACTAAAATAGTCTTTATAAAAATATAAAATAGCGCTGTAGCGTTAGAATTTCGTTTAAAATTTATTTGATACGCTCGGGCTCAAAGGCGCATTAAAACATAAAATTTATCTCGTTTGCGCTAAGGCCTCGGACGCGGTGAAATTTTAAAATTTAGCTCATTTTCGATCTGCGCCGTGCGCTTTTTTTGGTTCGACATATTCTGCTTTGCGGCGTCGGCTGCGTTCGTTACGCTCGTCTTGTTCGTCGTATTTGGTTAAATTTTTAGCGTGGCTGTATCAAGAGGCAGGCAGCGCAGGGTTTGAAAGCCTCGGCGTAAAATTTTAAAATTTCACGATGAAATTTTAAAAGCTCTGCCGCAGGCGGCGTTTGTGCTAGAGCTCTTGCGATGAAATCCGGATGCGCCGCGCGATGAGCTTTAAAATTCCGAAGCGAAATTTAAAATCGCGAGCAGTGCGCGGCGCAGCAGACGTCGCAGTATGACAGCGCAAAATTAGCCGCATTTGAATAAAACGGCATAAAATTTAAGCGCTCCTGAATACGGCAGCTCGAAATTTAATTAAAACGGCATGAAATTTAATCGCACTTGGCTAGCGCAATCGCATTAAATCCCGAGCCGTGCCGCGCTGCGCCGAACAGAATGCTTTAAGATCCGTGCCGCATCACGCTATTTGTATTAAATTCTGTGTCGCGTCGCACTAAATTTGCGTTAAATTCCGAGCCGCATTAAATTTACGTCAAAATTCCGTCGCCGCGAGGACGGCGTTTGATTTTATTTTTTGATCATGCGCTTATACGGGCCGAAGCGGTGGTCGTTCTCGTCAAATCCGTCGTTGTAGGGCCCCACGTCCATATCCATCTGCTTGACGTCTAGGTCGGGGAAATCTTTCTTCCTATCGGGTTTGATCTTGCGCGGTTTTGAGTTTATATACGCCGTCACGTCGAAAGCTTCCTCCCAGCTTAGCGAGGCGTCTCCTTTAGGCATAGTGGCTTTGACATACCTCGCTCCTTCGATGAGCCTATACATACCGGCGCCCGTATTGTAGCTGTCATCGCCCCAAAGCGCGGGGAATGTGTAATAATCGCCACTTTGAGCAAACCCCTCGTTTTTTATCCCTTCGCCGTTTTCGCCGTGGCAGGCGGCGCATTTTGCGGCGTAAATTTCGCGTCCTTTTTTAGGATCCGCCGCGCGGTCTAAAAACTGCGCCTTCGGCAGCCCCTGGCCTTTTACCTTTGCGCCGACCTCATAGCCTGCGGAGAGCCAGTGCATGTAAGCGATCATCGCGCGCATCTCTTTGGAGTTCGTAGGGATCGCTTTGCCCGCCATCGAGCGCTGAAAACAGCCGTTTATGCGGTCTTGCAGCGTGACTAGCTGATCCGATCTCGCGACATACTGCGGAAATCTCGCGTAGATACCCACGAACGGGCTTTGATCGGGCACGACGCCGCCGCTCGTATGGCAGCTCGAACAGGAGAGGTTGTTGCCCGCAAAGCGCATTTTTTCGTCCTTTGCTTGCGGCCCGAGATACCTCGTCGTCTCGTTGATGAGCTTCGCGCCGTAGATGACGGTCTTTGCATAAGACGAGTCGCCGAGCTTCGCCTCGTCTATGACGCCGTTTTCGTCGATGCCTACGGGCAGCTTAAATTCCTGCGTCTTGTGCTCGTACGGCACGGCTTTTTTGGCGTTGAGTTTGGCTACATCAAAGCCTAAAATGGGCGTAAAAAAGAGCGGAAGCGCTAAAACAAGGGCAGTTTTTCTCATATGTTCTCCTTTAAAAAGTAAAAATATACATTTGAAATTATTGAATTTTTTAGTTAAATGTGCGTTAAAATTTTAAAAAAGGAGAAATTCCGAGAGCTCGCACAGAGGAAAATTTTAAAGAGCCGATTTTAAAATTTGAGCGGGCGAAAAAATTTTAAAAAGCTGATTTTTGCGGTCTGCGCGCAGGGGAAATTTTAAAAAAGCCGATTTTGAAGGCTTGCGAGAGCGCAAATCTAAAGGGCACCTTTCATGGCTCGTTTCGTGCACCGCTTGGCACGCTTGCCATGTTGTTACATTTTTGCGCCTCTGTATTTCGTGCCGCTGCGTTTTCGCGCCGCGCGCACGGACCGCTTCATTTTTGCGTCGTGGATACGGCGTCGCACCGCGTATAAATACGGAGTGCATGCAAGCGCTCAGGAAGCGAACGGGTAAAATTTAGACGGGTAATTTCGCTCATTCGTAAAACCGCAGTGTGTCGCCCGCGCAGGCTCCGATATTGCCGCCGCAAACGAGCCGTTCGCAAAAACTTGTCGCGGCATGCCGCCGAAATATAAGTCGCAAATCGGTATTTTAGCGCGAGATTTGCAAAAGTATGTCGCGGTGCATCGCAGCAGGATCGCTGTCGCATTCGAAATTTATCGGCGCGATAGGGCGAGGCGGATCGTCTCGTCTATGTGTCGCTTGGACGGCGCGCGTATTTATGCTCGCCCTGCACGCGCCTTAAATGGGCGCTAGGTTTGAAATTTAACCTTAGCGGGCTAGGAATTTTAAATTTAAGCGGATTTGGGCTTTGGCGGTCGGATCTGCTTGCGCGCCGCGCAGGACCGTATCCGCGTTAGAATTATCGCTGCCGAGATAAAATTTCGCGCGGCAGGCACCGTAATGCGGCGATATGAAATTCTAACGCCCCTAAATAAAACTGCATGAAATTTTAAATGCTCTTAAATTAAAACGGCACAAAATTTAACCGCACCGAGTCGCCGCATTAAATTCTAAAAATTCCAAGCCGCCTCAGGCGGCACAAAATTTAACCGCGCCCGGCGGTCGATAAATTCCGTCGCTAAGCCGTATCATGCGGAGCCGCATCGCGTAATATCAGCGTTAAGCTCTACCGCCGCGCCGCGCGGGATTATGTTAAAATTCTACCGCCGCGCCGTGCTACGCCCGACAGGATCTACATCAAATTTTGCCGCCGAGTTGCACCGCACTAGATTTGTTTTAAATTTTGCCGTCGTGCGCACTAAATTTACGGTCAAAATTTCGTCGTCGCGCCGCGCAAAATTTGCACAAAATTCGCCGTATCGTCGAGTCAAATTTGTCTCAAAATCCATTACTGCGGCGAGCCGCGTTAAAATTTAGATCAAAATTTCGCTAGCGTGCCTATCTGTGGTAATTTTTTACGAATTTTTCTATGCGCTCAAAGCCGCGTTTTAGATTTTCCATAGAGCACGCAAAGCTTATGCGGAAGTGCCCATCCATGCCAAATCCGCTTCCTGGCACCGTGGCTACGAGCCCTTTATCTAGCAGTTGCATGCAGAATTTCATACTATCAGGTTCTACCTGAGAGCAATCTATGAAGAAATAAAATGCGCCATCTGGTTTTACGACACTGAGCCCTGGGATCGCGCTTATCGCGTCCGTGCCAAAATCGCGCCTGCGCTCGTATTCGTGCCTCATCTCCTCGATATAATCGTCTGCCTCGCCCCGCAGCACCGGCATAGCGCCTGCCTGGACGATACTTGCTACGTTGCTGACGCTTTGACTTTGCAGGCTGATCATAGCCTTATTTAGCTCATCGATGGCACAGGCGGTGTAGCCGAAGCGCCAGCCGGGCATCGCGCCGCATTTGCTTAGCCCGTTGATCGTCACGGTGCGCCTAAACATATCCTCACTGATGCTTGCTGCGGCTATGAAGCTCTTGCCGAAGACGATTTTTTCGTAAATTTCATCGGCAATTACCAAAACATCCGTGTCCTTTAGCACTTCCGCAAGCTCTTGCAGCTCCTGCCGCGAATATACGGCGCCTGCGGGGTTGCTCGGGTTGAAAAGGCACAGCGCCTTCGTGCGCGGGGTGATCGCGGCTTTGAGCTGTGAGGTGGTGATTTTGTATCGGTTTTCCGCCTTGGTGTCTACGATGACAGGCTTGCCGCCGCAAAATTTTACGATTTCGGGGTAAGTGACCCAATAAGGCGCCGGTATTATAACCTCATCGCCTTCGTTTAAGATGCAGTTAAAGGCGTTAAATAGCGAGTGTTTGGCGCCTACGTTGGTGATGATCTGATCAGGCCTGTAATCTAGGTCGTTGTCGCGCTTTAGCTTCTGCGCGATTAAATTTAAAATTTCAGGCATGCCGCAGATCGGCGTGTATTTGCCGCAGCCCTTAGCCATCGCCTCGATGACCGCCTTTTTGGCGACCTCTGCGGTATCAAAATCGGGCTCGCCCGCACTTAGGATCACGACGTCTTGCCCCTGGGCTTTCATCTGTTTGGCTTTGGTGCTGATTGCGATCGTTAGGCTTTCACCGAGCTTGCTTACGCGACTTGAAAGTGTTAATTTCATTGATGCTCCTTGGATTGGTTTAGACAATTTAAAATTTGATTTTTGACGCTAAAAGCCCTGCCGCTACTTGGGTCTTGGTTGTAGATATCGTCGATTTTATAATCGCCTCCGCTACGGACGAGTTTGTAGATTATCGTCTGCGCGCCGTAGGGGCAGGTCTGTGTCACTACGACGGTATCGCGCTGCCCTAGCTCAAAATCATATTTCGCGTTGTCGCAGACATCCTGACCGCCGATTATCGGATCGTAGTCCAAGCAGCCTACCTCACCTTCGCCAGCAGATGCTTCATCCTGCATAAGCGCAGATTTGAAAGAAGCCGATAAGACATTTTTGTGATCGCCGAAATAAGTATCCTTGATGTATAGACTTTTTACTAGGCTTATTCTGGCGTCGTCCGCGGAATTTTTCGCGCTATTAGCATCGCTGCCGCTTGCTGATAAAATCGCACAAATTATAAAAAATAGAGCTTTTTTCACTTTAACCCTCTTATTTTAATGATTTCAGATACTCTTCGTAGAATTTGTTTAGATCCTCATCCATTGCGGAGATATCTTTTCTGCCACTGCAGATGCAATCTTCCAAAATTTCAATACGCTTGATGAGATATTTGATAAGCTCTTGGCTGATATCTGGAATTTTATTATGCGCCAAAGGATCGCTCTCGCAGCCGCCTAAAATTCTAGCCGGCACTCCTACGGCGGTGCAGTTTGGCGCGACGTCCTTTACGACTACGGAATTTGCGCCGATTTTGGAATTTTCGCCGATGGTGATGTTGCCTAATACTTTGGCTCCCGCGCCCACTACGACGCCGTTTTGCAGCGTCGGATGGCGCTTGCCGTGCTCTAAGCTCACGCCGCCGAGAGTGACGCCCTGATAGATCAGGCAGTTATCACCGATGATCGCCGTTTCTCCGATGACAAGCCCCGTGGCGTGGTCGAAAAACACGCCCGAGCCGATACGTGCGCCCGGGTTTATATCTACGGCGGTGATTATGCGGCTAAGTCCGCTGATCGCGCGAGCTATAAGTTTAAAACCTCGCTCGTAGAAAAAATGCGCGAAGCGGTAATTTATTAGCGCCCAGACGCCTGGATAGCAGAAAAATATCTCAAATATGCCGTTGCATGCGGGGTCTTGGCGCAAGGGCTCGGTGAAGTCCCGTTTTAAAATTTGCCAAAAACTCATTTGATCGTCTTTAGATAGCTGTTGTCGTTTAAAAACAGATATAGCTCGCCCAGGATATGCTTTTTCTCTTTTGCGTCTATGAGGTCTGATTTTTCGATCCGCTCGTTTAGGCTTTCGCGGATATCTACTACGTCGTAGTCCATATCCTCCAAGATGTCGATGACCGATTGAGATTCGATAAAATCCTTGATCTCAAAGCCGCCGTCATCCTTTAAAATCACGGTCGCCTCTGTTGGGTGTGCAAAGAGGTTGTGGCTCATGCCAAGCACCTCCTGATAGGCTCCGACAAGGAAAAAGCCCAAAAAATACTCCTCTTTTTCAGGATCGAAATCGTGCAGAAAGAGCGGATTTTTTTGATTGTCGAATTCTATCTCGCCGTCGCTATCGCAGGTGATATCCCAGATCGACGCCGATAGCGTGGCGCGCTCATCCAGCCTCTCTAACGGCATGATTGGGAAGTGTTGCTTGATGCCCCAAAAATCGGGCAGGCTTTGAAAGATCGAAAAATTTACCAAATAGCGCTCTTGGGCGTTGCCTAAGGAGTTTAAGAAATTGCTGTATTCTTGCTTGTTGCCTAAAATTCCATACGCCTTTCGCATTATTAGATGAACCAAAATTTCGCCGTTTGAGCGGTCGATCAGATCGACGTATCCCAGATCAAATAGCGTAAGCACGCTCTCCATGTGCGACATGGCATCGTGCAGATACTCTAGTGCGTTGGAGGGTTTTAGAGTTTTATACAGATCGTATAGCTCGGCGACTACCGGCGGATTATCCTTTTTTAAGGCGAGCTTTTCTTCTGTGTATTCTTGGGTAAAAAGCTCCAAAATCGGCGCTACTAGCACAGCATGGCTGGCGGCTACGTATCTGCCGCTCTCGATAAAGATATCAGGCTCGGCCTCTTTTTTATCCTCTGCGATCGATTTTAGCAAAAAAACCACGTCGTTGGCGTATTCTTTTAGCGTATAGTTGCGGCTGGAGCTTTCTTTGGCTTGGGAGTATTCGATAGCAAGACCTCCGCCTAAATTTATGGATTTTAAATTTTTCGCACCCATTTTGCGAAGCTCGGTGTAGATATTGCCCGCCTCGATAAGAGCTTTTTTGAGCGGATGGATCTCGGTAATTTGCGAGCCGATATGAAAATGAATCATCGTAAACTGCTCGATGAGATCGTTTTTCTTGAGTAAGTTTATCGCCTCTATAAGCTCGGTCGAGGTAAGACCGAATTTTGAATTTATCCCGCCGCTTTTCGCCCACAACCCGCTTCCGGAGTTATGCAGCCTGATGCGTAGCCCGATGAAAGGCTTTGGTGCAAAGCGCTCCTTAGCCGTTTCGATGATGGTTTCAAGCTCGTTTAGCCCCTCGATCGTAAGCGTCACGTTATGCCCCATCTCTGCGGCGATGAAGCCGATATTTATAAGCTCCTTATCTTTAAAACCGTTTACGGTAATCGGCGCGCCGTATTTGTTATACGCCATCGCTAGCAGCAGTTCGGGCTTGCTGCCGGCCTCGAGTCCGTATCCGTAAGGCTCGCCGATATCGACTAAATTTTTAACGAAGCCCGGGAATTGATTTACCTTAAGCGGATAGACGGCGTGGAATTTTCCCTTGTAATCAAACTCCTTAATGGCTCGGTTAAAATTTGAGTAAATTTCAACAATCTGCTTTTTGATGAGGTGCGGGAAGCGCAGCAGTATCGGGCCTCGCACGCCGTCGGCGCGGATCTCTTTTATGATATCCACCAAGGGCTGCTTGAAATCGGAGTTTAGGCATAGTTTGCCCCCGTCTATCGTGAAGTTGGAATTTCCCCAAATATTTAGTCCGTAATCGCTCATGCTCTATCCTTAAAAAACGCTTCGACCTCTTTAAATTTGATCGCGAAGGTGGTTTGATCCTCTAAATTTTTACACCATACCTCGGCGCGATCAAACTCGTCCTGTCCGATGCAAAGGCAAAATTTCGCCTCCGCCCCGTCGGCCGCTTTTAAATGCTTCGCAAGCGCTTTGGGCTCGTATGAAATTTGAGTTTTACAAAACTTTCGCAGCTTTAGCGCAAACGAAAACGCCGTGCTAACAAACGCCTCATCCAGCGCGCCGATATAAATCCCTTCGCGCTCTTGAGGGGCTTCGCGCGTTTTTAAAATTTCTGCTATTCGCTCGATGCCGATCGCAAAACCCACGCCCGCCGTCTTTCTGCCGCCTAAAAACTCCACGAGTCTGTCGTAGCGCCCGCCGCCGCCTACGGCACTTTGTGCGCCAAGCTCGGATGAAACGAACTCAAAGGCGGTTTTGCAGTAGTAATCAAGCCCGCGCACGAGCTTCGCATCGATCTGAAATTTTTGTCCGTTTTGGGTTAAAATTCTTTGTAGCTGTGCAAATTCCGCGGCGCAGGCGTCGTTTAAATTTTCCGTTATAAGAGGCGCGGCGGCTAAAATTTTCTGGCAGCTTTCGTTTTTGCAGTCCAGTACGCGGATCGGATTGGTGTCGATACGCCTTTGGCAGTCCTCGCAGAGCTTGTCTTTGCGCTCTTGCAAGAAATTTACGAGCTTGGTTTTATACGCTGGCATGCACTCCTCATCGCCTAAAGAGTTGATTTTAAGCGTTGCGGCGACATTTAGCTCGCGTAAAATTTGCGCTAGCATCAAAATCACGCTCGCATCCTCATAAACGCTATTTTGCCCGAAGCACTCGACGCCGAATTGATGAAACTCGCGCAGACGCCCCTTTTGCGGGCGCTCATAGCGAAACATAGAGCCTTGATAATAAAATTTATGCACGCCGCCGCTGCGGTCGAGCTTTTTTTC
Source organism: uncultured Campylobacter sp. (assembly GCF_938045775.1). Classification (GTDB taxonomy): domain Bacteria; phylum Campylobacterota; class Campylobacteria; order Campylobacterales; family Campylobacteraceae; genus Campylobacter_B. Next base: position 7,614 of record NZ_CALIBH010000027.1, on the reverse strand, counting down.
GATAAAAGCGCGCACGACGCCCGCGGTGCCTTCGGGGCGCAGGCAGACGCTATCGCCGCTTTTGTCGCTAAACTCATACATCTCCTTGCCGACGATATCGCTGCTCTCGCCGACGCTGCGGCGAAATAGCGCGGTCTGCTCGAGTTTGGGAGTTTCGATGAGGCAAAAGCCGTAATTGCGCGCCACGCGCTCGCACACGCTTAAAATTTGCGAGTAGATGCGCGCCTGTTCGTCTAAAATATCGTTCATACCGCGAAGTGCCTTGATCATCGATAAAATCCTTTGTGAAATTTTAAAATTTTCAAATTTTTGCGGCGATTATAGTTAAATTTTCCTAAATTTTAAGCCCTGCCGCTTGCAGCAACGTATCGGTTCTGCTTATTTACATCACGCGCCGCAAAATTAAAATACGCTTCGTGATAAATTAAATTCGGCAAAGTACTGATAAAAAGGCAAACCTCAAAGGTCGCTATTAAATTTAGTTGCCTATGCAAGCTCGAGCGAAAGTATCTCCGTGACCTTACCCGCTTCGTCCTCGCAGCTTACGGCGATATAATCAAAGCCGTTTGCCTTGACCTCATCCCACGAGGCGGTCCCGCCGTTTATCAGCAGGACCCTGCCTCGCTCGTCCGTTTCGTATTCGTTCATTTCGTCGTCGTAATCGATGCTGTGTAGCCGAATTTTAAGCGGATCTTGCACGGCGGTAGGTTAAATTTCACAAGCTTGCGGCGGGCTACTTTTTCTGCGTCAAGCTCGTCGCAAAACATCGCGTTGTAGCCGTGCGCAGCGCCGTCGAAAAGTAAAATTTCCTCGCCCGTTTTTACGCATTTGGCTACGAGCTTGCACGGTACGAGCTCGCCCTCGTCGTAAAAATCGGCGATGTAATCGTTCGGCAAGTCGTCGTGAAAAAGCTCGCCGAAATAATAAATTTCAAAGTATTCGCCGCCCGCGCCGGATCTGATTTGGACATTTAGATAATCGTCCCGGGTTACGTTAAATACGTGATTTGCTAGATAGGTAGGCACTCTTTCGTTCATCTTCGATCCTTTAGCGTAAATTTTAAATTTCGTGAAATTATAACATATCTCGCATCCGAGGCGTCTGCTCGCGCAATCAAAAGGCGGGCCGTTTATAAGCCTGTTACCGCCGCGCGGCTTGAATTTCGCATACGACACGGCTTGAATTTCACTTACGGCGCGGTTACCGCTCGCACTCGCCCATCCAGGCTCGTTAGCGAGCTAGGCTTAAGAGATAAATAAGCGTTGTTGCTCGCAGCCTTTTGCACATACACAGCCTGCGAGCACGGCTTGCAAAATTTTAATTTGCTTGCATCGTTTGCAAATTTTAATCTGCTCGCACGGCACGGCTCCGTCTATGCGAAACGGACTTTGGAATTTTTTCTGGAGCGGGGGTATGTTTGCGAAGTGCGCTTCGTGATACCTCGCGCCCGCTTGCTTCGAGGCTACGAAAGCGCGAGTAAAACTGCGCGCCGCAAGCGACACGGATAAATCTAAACACCGTGTGGAAATTAAGCGGCGCGCCGCATGAGTTTAATGTACTCGCGCTGCGAAGCGGTTGGATTTTAAAATTTAATTTGCGATGCGTCGCGCTGGCTCGCGGCATGCTATGTAAATTTAAAGCGCTACTAAAATTTACGCGCTACGCAAAATTTAACGTATTGCGTAAAATTTTAAATTTTACCGCACCGTCGATCGCACCGCCGCTTCGGCTTAGGAGGCTGCTTTAAACCCGCTAAGCTCGGCGGTAAAATTTCTACTTCGCCGCCTTGAAGCTCAAGAATTCCTCGTAGCGGCGGTCGATAATCTCTTTGATCTCGGCGTAATTCTGCGGCGAGTTTTCTATGTAAAAATAGGCGTTGTCGAAGTTTTTATCGCCGAATTTGCGCGCGACGAAATCGTCGTAATCTTGCAAATACCAGCCGTGCGTTTTGGCAAATTTCGTGCGGTCCGTGGTGTAGTAGGCCTTCGCAAAGGCCTTGCCAGCGGTGTTTAGCTCGTCGCTGCTCAGCACGCCGTCCATGGCGCCAAAGAAATACCCGCGATAATCAAAGCTATCGTCCATCCGCGCTATATCGCTCGCGAAATCCGCCACAAAGTCCTTGGAATAGAGCTTGCGCTCCATGCACCAGCGGAAGAAAAACGCGATGTGCGTCGCACCGTTTTCCTGCGGGATGTCCGTCGGCGCATTTTTCGCGCCCCAGTGCCATTTTGCCTTGTCGTAGGTCACGTAAGCCATTTTGCTCTCCTTTTTTTGGACTTTAAGTTGCATAAATTTTAGAAATTAAAAGCAAACGACGCTTGGTAAAGCTCTAAATTTTATCCGATGCAATCTGCGCCGTGAAATTTCAAATTTTATATCAGATCGCCCGTTACCTCATAATCGCATTCGCTTCGTAAAATTTTGCCGCGACTAAAATTACGTTTAAATTCTATCGCATCTCGTAGAATTTCATGCACCCCGTCCTATGTCTTTCAGTCGCTGTTTTGCCGCCGCCGTTACGTCCTCTTCGTAATCATACCACGCAAACATCGCGCCGTGCTGCACCGAGCCTCCGAGCAGATCGCCTCCCTGGCGGTTTTTCAGATCGATATTTGCAACCTTAAATCCATCCAGCGTCGCTGCGAACTCACGCAGGCGCTGCGGCGGGGATTTGAGCTTGGTGTAGAGGTAGCAGCGCCCCGCCTGGCCCTTGCGCCCGACGCGCCCGCGTAGCTGATGAAGCGACGCGAGCCCCATTCGCTCGGCACCCACGATTAAAATGACGCTAAGCCGCGGCAGCGAGATACCCACTTCGACGATCGTCGTGGTTATCAGCAGCCGCCCCTCGTCGCGGAAGCGGCGCAGAACCTCCTCCTTGTCCTTGTCGCTGCCGTGGGTGATCAGCACATCGGGGAATTGAGCTTTCCAAAACGGCGCCGCCTCCTCAAGGCTTTGATAGACCGAGCTTTCGCTTTGCTGCACTAGCGGATAGACGATGATCGCTTGATTGCCCGTGGCGAGCTCACGGCGCAGATCCTGCATAAAGCCCGCAAATCCGTCGTTTTGCAGGATTTTAGTTTTGATCTGCTTTTCAAACGGTAGCTGTTTTAAAAAGCTAAAGCTCACAAGCTCGGACTGGATCATGCTTAGCGTGCGCGGTATCGGCGTGGCGCTAAACTGAATGAAATGCGCGCGAAACTCGCCGTTTTCGGTGAGGCGCGCGATCTTTTCGCGTTGGTTGGAGCCGAAGCGGTGCTGCTCATCGACCATTATGAGATTTGACGGCGCGAGCTCGTGGTAGAGCAGGGCGTGAGTGCCGATGATAAGGTGCGCGTCTGCGAAATTTGGCTCGCGATCGCCGCTTTTTACGAGCAGGACTTTGATCTGCGGCGGCAGCAGACGGCGCGCCTCGGCGTAAATCTGCTCGGCCAAGATGCTCGTAGGCGCCATCAGATAGCTGATGCGCGGATAGTTCATCGCCGCGCTCGCGAGGATCACGAGCGTTTTGCCGCTACCTACGTCGCCCATGACGACGCGGCGGCGCGCTATAGGGCTTTGCAGATCGCTAGCGATGTCCTTTATCGCGCTTAATTGATCGCGCGTAGGTTCAAAAGGAAGCGAAGCAAGCCAGTCCGAGATGTCGTGTAGCGAGTAAATTTGCGCCGGGAAACTCGTTTTTTTTGCACTTAGCTTTTGCAAGTAGTTTAGAATTTCGATAAATTTCAGCGTACGTAAAATCGCAGCACCGCTCATCTGTGTGGCGGCCACGCTCTTGACGGTATCGGCGGCATGGACAGCCCCAGCGTCGCTTGCAATTTGAGCGATTGTAGGTATGGCGGTCGTAGCTTGGGCGGCTGCGGTCTGGATAGTTTCAGTTTGATAGTGCATAGGTTGCACGGCGCAATCGCGCGAAGCGCTCATCGGTGCGGCGAGCGCGTCTTGAATAGCTTCGGCGGCGCTTGCCGCCTGAGTGATCGTAGGCTCTGCGGTCTGCACAGCTACTGCCGTCTGAAGATTTTCGGTTTGATTGCATACAGGTTGCACGCCCGTAGCTTGTGCGCTCAAAGTTTGAATGGTCGCGGCTTGCGCGCTCGCTACTTGGCTTGAAGTTTGGATTACTGCGGGTTGCATACCTGCGTTTTGAGTTTGGGCGGCTACGAGTTGCGAATCTGCGATTCGAACGTCTGAAGTTTGAACCGCTGCGGGTTGTGTGCCTACGTCTTGGGTGCTTAAATTTTGTTGTGCGGCTTGCTCGGCTATGGACTGCTCAGTCACGATATGCTCTAGCATGGGTTGGGCGGTTGAAGCTTGAGCGTCTGCTGGCCGTGCTGCTGCTTGGACGTCGACTAGGTCGTTTGAAATTTTATCGCTGTTCGCCGCCGCTTCATTATCGGCTTTGAGGTCGTCCGAAATTTCATCTCCGCGCGCCTCCACGCCGTATGCGGCAAGAAAATCCTTATCGCTTTGAACGCTAGAATTTTCATCGTTATAAATCTCTGCATCGTGCGCTTGACGCTCTTTGCCGTCTAAAATTTTATCGCTCGAAATCTCGTCGTTACGGAGGCTTAGGGGGAGTGAAGTCTCCGCGTCCTTTGGAATTCCGCCGCTTAAAATTTCATTCTCCGCGCCGTGCTTTGTTCTGTAGGCAAGGGCTCCATCGCTTTGCGGATAGTTTGAAATTTTACCCCTAAAAATTTCATCATTTTGCGATCTGCCCTTTAAAATTTCAGCGGCGGAGCTTTGCGAGCCTGGAATTTCGCCGTTATCTGAAATTCCGTCGCCATTTAAAATTTCGTCGCGCCCGCCGAAATTTTCCGCGCCGCCCTCTTTGAGCTGCCTATTTAACGCGGCTAGCATTCGCACGCTGCGCGGCGAGCTCTCGTGTAGCGCAAGCAGTACCACCGCCTCGTCCGCGCGCAGCCCGCAGCCTAAAAGTGCGCCCGCGCTTAGATATTTTTTGATCAGCTTTTGCGCTACCGCGTCGCTCAGCGCGGCTTTGTATTTGGGCGCGATCCTGCCCGGCTCGCTTACGATTTTTGGGTTTACGAACTGCCACGAGCCGAAGCTTTCGTCGCATTTGCCGTGGATGAAAAATTTTTTGCCGCGCTTAAAGGCGCCGAAGTGCCAGCTTTTGGCGTTGAAGATCACGATTTTGATCTCGCGCTCCCAGCTGAGGCAGTGCGCCGTGACAATGAGCATCGAGCCGCGCCTGTGCTGGAAGAGGCACTCGACCTCCGCCGTGCTCTCGCCCGCGCACGGCGCGTCTCTGACGCTTAGATCGTCGAAGCTTTTGGGCAGAAGCAGCGCCAGATCCAAAAGCGTCGTAATGCCCGCTTTTTGCAGTGTCGCCGCGTCTTTTGCTTCAAAAATCAATTTTCATCCTTTAAATTTTATAGGCGTTAAGCCCTCGCGCTACGAAATTTTATGCGTCGAAGCGAAATCGCCCGCCTAAATTTGATCTAAATTTTACGCGCCGCATCGAACGCTCGCTTAAGTTTATTCAAAATTTTCGCCCATTGCGACAAATTTACTCGTCGGCTGCGCTTGTAAATTTTACTCGTTTGCGCGCACTTTGTTTGGCAACCGCGTCTTTGCGGCGCGCACCGGGTTTTAAAACAGGGCGCGATCGCTTGAAATTTCACGGCGCAGTTTGCGAACCGTACGATCCGAAAGAGATGCACGCGTGCATCATCTTTTAAATTTCACAGCGCGGCACACAGACGACATGCGAAATCGGGTTTTGATTTTGCGCGCTAAAATTTTGCCGAGCCGCGCACGGTGACTTTAAAATTTCCCGTCGCCCGAAACACTCTTTGAATTCGACGTGCCGCGTAAGCTCTGCTCGCCGCCGATCGCGCGTCGCGAGTGCAGTTTTAAAATTTAATCGGGCGGCTCGCAAGCCGAAAGAGCTCATCCAAACCGCCGGTGCGGCGCAAAACGGCAGCGATCCGCTTGCGAGCAAATAGCGATTTGTCCGCCGCGCGCAAATTTTAAAATCTGCTCGCATGGAGGCCGTATGCCTGGGTTGCGACACGAAGATCGCGCATAAATTTTGCTCCACGTCGACGCGCCCGCAAATTTTCTTTGAATTTGCCGCGCCGTACGAAGCACGCAGACTTGACCGCCGTTTTAAATTTGAGCGCACAAGTCGTAGGCAAACGGAGCGCAAAGCAGAATTTAGCGCCGTCTGCGCCTAAAATTTAAAATTCCCTGCTCGCTTACGATAGCTCGCCGCTTTCGCAAAGCTCCGAAAATTTTAGCGCGACGCAAGTGCGGTTTTAAATTTAAACGCAAGCCGTCCGCAAACGAAGCGCAAAAGTAAAATTTAGCGCCGTTCGCGCCGCTTTATAAATTTAAAATTTTCTCAATTTAGGCCGACCGCAGATACGTGCCGCGATGGGCTAAATTTTAAGCCCCTTTTTCGCAGCGGCCTCATCGCAAATGACGGAAAAGCTTAGGTTTGTAATTTCGTCGTGCGACTTGATGAAATCGTTGAGCGATCCAAGCTTTAGCGTCTCGATGCGCTTTAAATTTCGCTCGAACTCGCCGAATGCGTAGCCCTTGTAATACTCGCTCTGCGCGATCGCCGCGCGCTTAAACATCGTCTCTTTTTGCAGCACGGCGCTTCCGATTAGGAATTTTTTAGCGCTTTTTAGCTCCGCTTCGCTCACGCCCGAGGCGATAAATTTTGCGATCTCCTCTTTTACGAGCGCAGCGGCGTTTTGCAAATTTTCGTTTTTGGTCTGCAGATAGCCCCAAAACTCGCGGCGGCTAAGCTCGAAATCGCCGCGCGCATAGACCGAGTACGCAAGGCCGTGCTTAACGCGGATGCGCTCCATCAGCCTGCTGCCGAAACCGCTGCTTCCGAGCACAAAAAGCGCTGTGTTTGCGATGAACTCCTGCTCCTTTGGCAGCGCAAAGGGCGCGCCGAAGTAGATGTAGGCCTGCTGCGTCTGCTCCTTTTGGATCTTTATCTTTTTCGCATCGCTCGGCACGAAAAACGGCAGCTCGCGCTTTTTGCCGCTTGCAAAAAGGCTTAAAATTTCTGCGATTTTCGGGTTTTTATCGCTCACGTCGCCGCATAAAACGACGTATAAATTCTCTAAACTAAGCGAGGCAAAAAACTCCCGCACGTCCTTCATCGTGATCCGCTCTATGCTCACCTCGTCGCCTATGAGCGGCTGAGCAAGCCTCGTGCGCGGATACAGAAGCGCTTTTAGGTTGCACGTCGCGATGTAATCAAACTCGCTTTTTAGCACAGCGATCTCGCCTATGGTTTGCATTTTTAGCTTTTCGAGTACCGAGGGCGTTAAATTGGGCTCTTTAAGCAGCTCTCGCAGCATGTCTAAGCCGAAATCGAAGTGCTCTTTTAGGCAGTTTAGCTGGATACCGAAAGTTTCAAAATTGCTCGCGGCGCTGATTTCGACCGCACGGATATCAAGCTTGCGGTGAAATTCGCTCACTCCTAGCGTCTTTGAGCCCTCGCCCAAAACGCCCGCGCAGATGCGCGCAAGGCCCAGGGTCTTCTCGCTCACCGCGCCGCTTGCTTTGAAAATTAGCTTGAAGCTCGCCACCGGCAGCGAATCATCGAATTGATACAAAAAGTCAATTTTA
>NZ_CALIBH010000026.1 GCF_938045775.1 uncultured Campylobacter sp. | reverse complement strand
TGCTTGGCACGCTTCCTGGATCGCTATTTTTGCGTTGCACACGCAGCCTGCTGACATAATCTCCCACCCTTTTGATCGTAAAATTTTATCCTCCTAAAGGGACAAAAATTTGATTTAGAATTTATATGAAATCGCCATACTAAGCGCTTTTTCGTAGCGACTATCCGTAATCGGCGAGCGCGAAATTTCATCGGAAAATCTATCCACGCCCGCCGTAGCACTCACTCCAAATCCTTTGCCTAATTCGTAAAGCGCCGTAAGATGCACGCCTACTGCACTTGCACTACCGGGCTTATATGTGCTGCCGATGCGTCCACCGAGTTCGTCCTCATCGATACCAAAATAATAATTACTCATCTTGCTAGAAAACACTTCATAGCTGATCGCCGGCGTCAAGGAAAATTGCTGCGAAATCGGCACGGAATACGATGCTTCCGCGCCATAACTACTGCCGCGCTTGCCACCCTGCGCATGTGCGGACAGCTCAAAATCACCGAGGTTTACGCCCACTTCGCCGCCGAGAGCAATTTGTTCGTTGCGGTTATGAATACTTTGATAGCCGGGTTTTAACTTGTTTGCTTTCACTTTCCAGCCATCGAATGCCTGTACATAGATAGTTGCAAAGACATGTTCGCCCAGATTCGCATTATATCCTACCTCCATACCATCAATGTAAAATCCGCCATAATTTATGGAGATACCTAGTATTGGGGCTATTTTAGTACGATCTTCCGTGCGAAACATTCCATCATAAAACGCTACGCCAATACCGACGCTTACACCATTTTCCTCGCTATGCGCGCTACTCACATCGTCTCTGTCAAAACCTTTCGCCGATAGAGCGCCCGAAGCTATACTTATCGCTAAAACTACTGAAAAAGCTCTTTTCATCTTACTTCCTTTCGTATAAAAGTTAGTTCTTAACAATATTATTTTTTCGCTTTTTATTTTCTTAAACGACCGATAAAATTCTGCCGCATTCAGCGTCTCGGCTCATTCACGCAAATTTCTAAAGGCGCGGCAACATCGCACCTTCATTCCTTGATCGCCGCAACTTGCCGTATCGTAAAAATAAAATTCCATTGCTAGATATTTATTAAAATTTAAGAGCAACGGAAGCGGCGCATTTTATAAGAATGCGGCTTTGTATACGGGCGCTACTGCCGCTAAATTTCAATTAAAAAGCCGCCAGACTTATGCCCGAAATTATCAGGAATTTAAAGATCAAATTCCGCAGGCATCCGCGAAATTCTATATTTGCTCAAGCTACCGCAAAATTGCCTTATCCTGCGACGCGATTTACCCAGATCAAAAACTCATCGCTCGGGTTCTCGTCGTCTAGATGCGCGGGCGTGACGAGCTCAAGCGCGGTTTGCGGGATCGTCGTTTTAAACGTCTGTGTTACCCACTGCTGAAATTTCACGTTTGGATGCACGAAAAAATCGTCCTCCTCGCTGTTTGGCGGCGCGCTAAAATCATCGTCCCAGCAGATTTCATCGTATCCGATCGCAAGCAATCGCAAAAAATCAAGCCCGCTATGAGCCAAAACGCAGGTCATCGTCGAGCCCGAGCCGGAGCCCATGTGTACGATCTTCGTCTCGCCCGCATCGTCCAGCCACAGCGCGCACATCGAGCCCTCCGAGCCGCTGCCCGCGAACACGCAAAGCCGCTGCTTGATCTCCGCGGCAAGCTCGCGATCCTCGCCGTAAAACCAATACCTTAGCTCCTCGTCGCGATTTTTCGGCTCATCCGTGAAGAATACGATGTCCGTGCCGCCCTCGCGCTCATCGTCGCTCCAGCCCTGCTGCAGCCGATCCTGCGGGTAGAGATAGCCGCGTCTGCGCCCGCCCGCGTCGTCATAAAAGCCGTTTGCTTCGATCCACGCATAAAGCGTCTCAAGTTCGCTCGGCACGCGCATGCCCTGCGGTAGCGCCTCGCGCAGCTGCGCCAGTAATAAATTTTCCACGATCGCTCCTTTTGCTAAATTTGCCGCTCGAATTTTACTGCGTTTCGGCTAAATTTACGGATATTTTATCTGATATTTGCGGCGTTTTACGCGCTCCGTCGCCGCAAACGCAAATCGGGCTTTTAAAATTTAGTTTTTTGCTTGTGATACACGCGCCGCAGCGGTATGAGCGCATATTTGAAAAAGGGTATGAGAATTTTCAATAGAAAAATGCGTAAAATTTTACGACTTAAATTTTACTATCTTGCAATCGCTTTGCTATATTTTTTGTAAATTTACGATTTTAAATTTAGCTCTCCGCAAAGAGTAAAATTTTATCGATACCTATAAATTTAAAATTTCTCGCGTCTTTTGCTTACATGTCTCAAATTTTTGCTCAAACTCCGCGCGTATTTGCAGCTCGTTTTTCGCCCACATTTTGGTGTATCCCGAGTTCGCACTAGGAAATATACGTAGCTCGTATTCTAAAATTTCGTTATAAACGGCACTTTGTCATTATTAAATTTACAAATTTCGCCGCCGTCTGACTAACGGGCGAAATTTCGTCTAAATTCCAAGCTCGGCTCTTACGAGCGCTTCGTTTTGCGGCGTCAAAAAGCCCGCGATATCCTGCCACATCGAGTGAAAGCCGTATCCGCCATCTATCATCTCGCTACGCGTGGCGTCCAGCCCCGATCAGATCACGCGGTACATCGCCACCACAAGTCCCGTGCGATCGGCTCCGTGATAGCAATGCACGAGCACGGCACCCTCCTTTTGGCGCTCGCGAATGGTGCGCAAAACGTCCGCGATCTGCGCGGGCTTTATCTCCCAGCTTTGAAGCGGCTTGTTTGTGAGCCAAAATTGATTTCCAAACGCCCTTTTGTCGCCGCCTCTGCTAAAATGGCGCAGATTTACGATGCTTTTGATGCCAAGCTCGTGCAGCTTCGCGGCGTCGCTCCCGTCAAGCTGAGCGCTGCGAAACAGCAGCTCGTCCACGCGGTAAAAATTTTTCGCTTCGTCGATGAGAATTGCTTTTTGAGATGAGCTTGAGTTTGTACCGCTCGCCGCGATATCTGCGCTTTTAAAATGCGCGTTTTGAAATTTGGTGTCTTTTGCGTCCGCGAGATTTTGTTCCGCGCCGTTTGTTTTTCTAAAATTTATGGAATTCGCTTCTGTCGCATTAAAATACAAAATAGCGAGTACGCCTAAATTTAACGAAAAATTTAAGCGTCAAGGCCACCCAGATCGCCGCTAAATTTTACTGCAAGCCCGCAAGTCGCGCCGCAAAAATTAAAATTTCATTTTAAATTTCCCCGTTCCCGCCCTGGGTATCGCTAGATCAGTACGCGGTAGTTACATTGCGTAGTTACATTGCCCTTGTAAATTTACTGAAAATAAATCGTAAAAGGGGTGCGCCCGTTTCCGCGAGCGCTGCCATAAACCTGCTTCGCAGGTGAGTTTTGTACTCGCCTCTTGCGATACTTACCCGAAATTTTATTTTTCGCGAAATTCTTTCAAATTTCGCCGCTAAATTTGACGCTTTAGTTGGTCAGATCAGTCTGCCAATTTGCGCCTTGCAGCGTCGTGTCAAGCTGCCTGATCTGTCTAGCTAGCTCGTCCACCTGCTTTTGCAGCGCCGCGACGTCGACTGTGCTTAAAATTTTAATCTCACTGCGCGAATAAACGTCCACCTTTTGCGCGGCAGCTTGCGCGAATGCACGCAGCGCGCCCGCTTTTAGCGTGAGTATGTCGCGCTTAGCGATTAGCTCGGTTAAGCTCTTGCCGTCCGCTTTTGCGGTGCAGTTGGTTAAATTTATCCGAACGATTAGCCGCTCAAGCTCGCCCGTAAGCGCGTCTAGCTCGGCTAGCAGCGCATTAGGCTCTTCGCTGGGCTTCTCGCCCTCTTGCACCTTTGCGTTGTCCGCGAGCCTTGATTTTAGCTGCTCGATGCGTTTTTGTATGTCGGCGCGCAGTATCAGCGCCTCGGCTAGTTTCATTTTCGTCCTTTTTAAAATTTATTTGCCGCCGCCAAGCTGCCTATCTTGTCCGTAGTGCGGTGAATACGGGCCGTAGAGCAAGCAGTTGTTGCAGTTTTGGCCCAGCAGCATCGCATCTGCGCTCGCAGAGAGCTTGTATCCCGCATCGGTGATCGTATCACTAACCTGCTTAATAACCGCGGAGATCAGCATACCCACGAGATTGTTACCGCCCCCGCCCGAGTCGTCGCTGACCTGCGCCGAGCCCTCCCAGAGCATCGCGCCGCTTCGCAAATCCACGAGTTTGGCATTGACCGCCACCACGTTCGTGCTTTTGATAAGCATATACGAAGTGCCGTATTTGACGACGTTCAGATACAGCACGGCGTCTGCGCCGAAAATCTGTCTTAGCTTGTGCGCGGAGACATTTTGGATGTCGCTAGCCTCGTAAATTCCGTTATTTTTGAAGGTCTCATGCACGAGCGCTGGATCAAATACATAATACCCCGCTTCGCTTAGCGGATAGATCGCGTTGGCAAGCACGGCAGCACCTGCATCCACTTCAGTTGTTTCGTTGCTCGGCATCAGCACCAAAATCGATCGAGGCTTAGCCTGCTGAAGCGCCGAGTAGTCATAAATTTCAGGCTCACTTAGAGCGCACGCATTAAAAAACAGCGCCACGAATACGCTAAAAATAGCTATTTGAGCTTTATTTTTCATTTTTTAGCCTTTTTATTCGTTTTGCCGCCCTGCTTTGCGGCAGCTTTGCCTTGCTTCGCAGAGGCTGCTTTGGCGGCTTCGCGTTCGCTTGATCCTTGAACTTTATCAGCGCCCGGCTTGGTCGCAGCCTCAGCCTTTTTAAGCGCGGCGGGGTTTGTAACGAAGGTCAAAAACGGCTTTGATTCAGGGAAAGCCTGAGCTTCTTTTTCGAAATTCTCTCTCGCCCTCGCGCCGTTACCAGCGCTTAGATACAAAAGCCCCAGATGTGAATAAAGCCCCGGCGGGACTTTGAGTCCTTTTTCGTATGCCTTTTGGATAGATTTTTCAAGCGCTTCGATCTGCTCGCCTACGTCGCCTTCCTGCTTTAGATACTGATAGGTCGAGTCCGTGTAGCTGCCGTCCCAGTAATAAATTTGATTCCGGCTCCCGCCGCCGCAGCCGCAAAAGATCACGGCTGCAGCAGCAAGAGCAAGAGCGCTGCTCGCTTTCAAATTTAATCCTTATCTCACTTTAAACGCGCCGTTTTCAAGGCCGTTTACGAGATTATTGACCGCTTCGATGATCGCTAGGCTTAGCACCTTGCCGTTTAGCGTCGAATCATAGCCCGCAGTGCCGCCGAAACCTAGCACTTCGCGATTTGATAGCTCATACTCGCCCGCGCCCTGAGTCGAAAAGACCACCTCGGAGGTTCTAACGTCAACGATGTTTAAATTTACTTTAGAATACGCGGTTTGAGTCTTTCCTTTACCCAAAATTCCAAACAGCTGATGATCTCCGGTCGTCTTGCGGCCAAACTCAGTCACGTCGCCGGTGATAACGTATCTGGCGCCCTTTAAGTTTTGTGCGCTTTTGGAGATTGCGCTTTCCTCTTTGATGGCGCGCATATTCGTGCGGTCAAGCACCGAGAAACGTCCCGTTTGCTGTAAGCTTGAGATCAAAATCGTCTGCGCTTGATTGCCCAGCCTGTCCTCTCCGTCGGAGAACACGCCGTTGTTGTAAGAGGACTGGTTGTTAAAGCGTCCTACTGACACGGCGATCCGCTCGCCAGAGTAATTGGTATTTAGACTCGCTACCGTAGGGGTTTGTACTACGCGAGAGCTCTCTTTCGCGCATCCGCTAAATAGCGCCAGCACCGAAGCTGCAATAACGGCAGCCGATATGGTTTTTTTGAAATTCATTCTTTACTCCTTGAAAAAATTTACGTATAATATCTCATTTTTTCTTAAAATTTTATCTATGAATTTAAGTGTGCAAATTTATATGAGCGGGCTTTGAGCATGATTTATTTTAAAGTCGATGAATTTAATTTCATGCTATTTATGCATAAAATATTGCAATAAGCTGATCAATAAGTAGATTTTGCCTAATTTTATCCGCGCTTTTTGTAATATGTGCTCGCCCGCAAACAGCTTGCAATAGGAAAGCCAATTTAAGCAACGTAAATTTTAAAATATGCAGCCCACCTCCAAGCGCGCAAATTTACGCCTTTGCCGCTAAGCGATTTTTAAAAGCTATCAAGCTAAAATTTATCCCGATTTAAGATCAAATTTAAACTCAACCCAGACGGCGAAAATTTCACAAAAGGCGCTGCAAGCGGCGAAATCTCAAAGGAGCCTAGCATGAAAAGATTGATAAATTTCCTCGGGCGCATTTGCACAGACCTGCTCGCAGGCAGGGCGCTACTACACCCGATCCTGCTTACGGCCGCATTTTTAGCGGCGAAATTCGGCACGATCTATCTTACGCGCATCGCGGTTTTGGGGCGCGAATACCATTGGGGGAATTTCGGAGGAGAGCTATTTTATATCTCTTTCGATTTTACCGCAAACGCCTATTTTATTGCACTTTGCTTGCATTGGCTGCTTAGCGGCTCGATAAAGCGCACTCTTGCGCCGCTACGAGCAGCCTTAGCGCTTTTGATCGTCGCAGCGTGCATTTTAGGCTATTTCGATGCGGATGAGCACTACCAAAAGGAGGGCACGATGTTTTATTTTTTCGCAGGCTCTCTCATCGCAATCTGTATCTATCTTTCGGTCGCGGCGATCAAACTTAAAAGGTTTTTACCCGCAATCTGCGCGCTCGCGTATGTTTTAAGCTACGTTTTTTGCGTGTGGATATATTTTCAAATACCGCTAAAATCGCTCTACGTAATCCGCGCGCTATTTTTTCTGTGTCCGCTCGCGTGGACGTTTTATTTCAAATACGAATTTCAAAAATCGCTCGCGAAAGACGCCGCAAGCAGTGATGAAATTTTAAATAGTGCAAGCAGCGATGAAATTTCAAAAAGCAAAGCGCGCACGGAGAGTTAAATTTTAAAAATTTCACCGCAAAGTGCTAAATTTACAAAATTTCGCCAGGGTTAAATTTTAAAATTTACCGCGCGGCGCTTTTATCCTTTTATATCCTCGATCACAGCCTCTACGAAACGGGCCGTATCAATTAGCCTAAAGCCCCATATTTTAGGATCTGCCGTGATTTTATTATAAAAATCTTCCAATTCTTTCGCGGGGGATAATTCGCCCAATTTAAACGGGGCAAATTTTACTTTGCCGGTCTTTTTTATATAAGGCAGCAACTCCTTTAAATCCTTATGATTAAACCAGCAGTCCGCTCTAAGGAAGCCGCCGTTTTTCGAGCCTGCGATCTTGCTTTTTAAAAAATCGTCCATGCCGGGCGGCTCTTTTTGCAGCAATCTGGTGCAGGCTAGGTGGTACTCAAGCTTTCTAGGCGTTTGATCTACCGCCGAGACAAAACAAACGCCGTATCCCTGCTGCATTTGGATCGACAAAACGTCGCCCTCCTCAAAATACGGCGTTTTTTGCTTCGAAATTTTGGCTCGCTTAAGCGGTCTAGGGTTTTCGCTTTTTAGCTGAAGCGCTAATTTATCAAGCGCTTTTTGGCGGCTCTTTTGAGATTTTTCAAAGACCTTGTTCCACATCCCGCTTGCGCCGTCTTTTATGATAGCAAGGGCTTTGTCGCGGATTTCGTCGTTTAAAAATCCGATCTTCCAAAGCGAATACGCTAGGGCCGTCCAATAAATCTCGCTATAAAGCTCATCGGTGCAGAAATTTTCCGTCTGCGCCAAAACATCTTGCAGTATCGTTTCAACATTTTCGCCGTCCTTGTAACGCTCGGTGATAGTCAAATATATATCGTATCCGTCGTCGCTATCGATAATTTTCACTCCGTCTATCGCCATTTTTTCTCCTTTATCTTGGACTTTTATCTGCCGATTTCGCTGAGCCGAATTTTATCAAAATTTAAGCGCTTAAAAGACAAATCTTCGTGGAAATTCTATGATAACGATAACGCCGCCTCGCCTTTATTGTTAAGGGGGGAGGGGGCTTAAATTACGAGATCGTTCCCTTCCCCCTTAACAATCCTCCATCCCCGACGACGTTAGAGGTGGCGATGCTTTGTTAACGCAAAGCATCGCTGAGTTAAATTTAATAAATTTGCTTTAGATTTGAATATAAAATTCTAAAGCGAAGCGCCCAAGATAAGGCGCAGTATTTTTGCGTTTAGACGAGGCAGAAATGAGCCGAATGGAAGGAGCGTATATATAAATACGTGACTGAAATTCGGCGAAATTTCTAACGAAGTATAAACCAAAAAGACAAGCCTTAAAATCGCAAAATTTAACCCGAAATTTCCTTCCGCCAGCTTTTACCCCACACGGCATACGCCACGCTCTCTTTTTCATACTCGCTCAGCCCCGAGATCGCGCGCGAAAACAGAGCTTTGTTCGCAGGCCCCTTCATTAGCGCCTTTAAGCTTTTGTAAATTTTATCCTCCTGATATGACAGCAGCCCTGCGACGATCACCTCTAAACTACGCTCGCTAATGCCATAGCGATCGATAAATGCCTCGATAAATTTTATATGCGCGCTCTGATGTTCGGCATCTACCGTCTCAAAGTAGCGCCGCGCGAGACCAAAGTATTTTTCGCTCTTTAGCGCAAGGCCGAAAACTGCGTAGCTGCCGCTTGCCAGGCACTTTTCGCCGTCCGTATCGGCGTAGAACTCAAACTTGTGCTTTAGCGCCTCGTTCGCGTAAAGCTCAAGCTCGGCGTCGAGCCCGTGCGCGAGCGCGGCGGCGAAAAAGCGGTGCGTCTGCGTGGGCGCAAGGCCTTTGATCGGCAGATAAATTTTCTGCGCCTTGGAGCTAAGCTTTACGGCGTAGCTCGCGGGAAAGCCCGCTTGCAGAAGTTTTATGATGAAATTTAGCGCCTTTTTATACGCGCTCGCCGTTTCGTTTTTGATTTTTACTCGAACCTGCGCGAAAACGTCGTTTGCCGAGCACTCCGCATCCGCGTCTTTAAATTTTACTAGCTCTTCGCCAAGCTCGCCCGTGCCTTGGTCCAGATAGCTTTGCGCCTGAGCTGAGCCGAAAATTTTAGCCGCGCACTCCAAATCCTTGCGCGCAAGATTCACATCCCAGCTATAGCGCTTAAATTTGATATTCCAAAGCGCCGCCCGCACGAAAAACGCAAGCTCGCCCGCGTCCACGCTTTGCCGCGTAAAACCCTTTTTAAGCTCGTAATCTTTACTCCAGCCGTCATCGCTAATATTATAAAATTTCGGCAGGAATTTTTCCTCTTTCCAGCGCCGCAGATTATTCTCTAGCGCGATGATAAAATCCCCCAAAAGCCGCCTGTTTTTGACATCCTGCACCACGGCGATAACCTGCTCAAGCAGCGCTGTTAGCGCCGCTTCGTCGTAATCCATAAGCGAAAGATCGAAAATGCGGTCCATAAACACGAAAATCTCGCGGCCGTCTTTGATCTTTTTATCGCGACGAATGATGAGCTCGTCTATATAATCATCCATTTTGCGCTTTAGCTCGGCTTTTCGCGCAGTGTTTTCAAAGTAAAATTTATGCTCGTAGCTGCGCTGTACCAAGCTTTCGCTCGCACCTTCAAATTTGACCGCTAAATCCAGCTTATACGCAAAAAACGGCAGATTTGCTTCAGCCAAAAACTCCTCCTCCGCGCTCTTTGCGATAAGCGGGACGATGGCCTCAAACTCCTCGCGCTCAAGCTCGTCTATCTCGGGCGCATCGGCTCTGAAGCTGTCCGCGCCAAAGTCGTGAAGGTAGAGCCTGATGCGCGATCCGCGGCACTCTACGCCCAAAAAATCAAAATACCCCTCTTGCACGCGACACCCCGAATACGGCGCCTCGCCCTTGTACTGCGAGCCGAGCTTATCCCTAATCAGGCGCTTTAGCGCGTCTGAAATTTTGTCCGCTAGCGAAATTTGAGCTTCGTTCATTGACGATCCTTTTAAATTTAAGTTAAATTTAGCGGCAAGGCGCCGCGACTAAATTTAGATCTAAATTTTAGCTTCGATTCGGCAAACGCGCCTAGCTCAAAGCCAAAAATTTTCTAACCGTAATACAAAGTATCGTGACGATAAGCGCGATCATCCAGCGCTTTTGAGCTTTTTTGCCGATCTTGTGCGAGGTTTTGACGCCCGCGTAAACGCCCGCTAGCGAGCCGATACCGAGCAACGCGCCGATTTCGTAGTGTACGAACCCGTGCGCGGAGAGGCTCAGAAAGCCCGCACTTGAGGAAAATATCACGAAAAATAGCCCCGTGCTGACGGCCTTTTTGATGTCGTAGTTTAAAAAGCTGATCAAAATAGGCATCACGAATACCGCGCCGCCGATACCCACGCTGATCGCCACGGCGCCCACCGCAAGCCCCACGATAAAGAGCAAAATTTTAGATTCGTTGGCCTCGCCGGTGGGCTCGGTCGGGGTTTTGAAGAGTTTGATTAAATTTATGATCTGCACTAAAATAAGCGTGCCCAGTAGAAATTTTGAGGAGAAATAGCTTACGATAAAGCCGCTGCTAAGCGCGCCGCAAAAGCCTCCGAGCCCCAGCACCAGCGCCGGCGCGACGTCGAGCATTTTGCTTTTAAAATTTACGAACGAGCCGAAAATCGAGCTGAAGATCATCTGCATGATGCTGATGCCGATGGCGTACTTGACGTCGTAGCCGAAGAGCATCATCACGGGCACCACGACCGTGCCGCCGCCGATGCCGAAAAATCCGCTGATAAAGCCTACGCAGGCGCCGATTAAAATGTATTCAAAAAACATCCGTATTCCTTATTTCAGCCCATTTGGTCTCTCTAAATTCCGCTTTTTACGGCTCGTCATTAAAATTTACCGCTTGCAAGCGTTTAAATTTAAGCGCAAAATTTAGTAAATTTAAGCCTTATAGCTGTTTCGCTCTGCGCATCCATTCGCGGTAGCGCTCGCGCGAAATTTTTATATTTTCATATCGCAAGGCGTCCGCGCGAAAGCATTTCAAGCTCAGTTCATTACCCTCAAAGCCCGCGAAATCAGCCTGCTCGTAGATGTCGTAACCGCCCTGCATGCAGTCTAAAACGTCTACATATCTCTGCTCTTCGCTCATCGGCTCAGCAAAGCTCACCAAATGCACACCGTTTGGAGCGCCCCAGTAGCAGCCGCTCACGACCAGCGCGCCCCAGCCCCGCAGATAGTGCACGCCGCCCCAAATGAAGCTCTCCTTGCCGAGCGTCCAGGCGTCCGGCACGAAGCGCATGATCTGCGCTGAGGCTAGATCAAGCACGCTGTAGCCGTATAGATCCTGGCGAAAAACGAGGTAAAATTTGCCGTCTGCGTGGCGGATTAGGCTAAAAAATTCCGCCCGATCGTCTATACAGCGCCAGCTTATTATCTGCGTTTTGCGAGTATCAAACAGCGCGTATTCGCCGCCGCTAAAGCTTGTCGCGCCGAGCCTATATGCGTCCTTTACGATCTCATATCCGCCGCTTAAATTTATCGTTTGGCGCTGGATAAAATTTCGCCCCTCGAAAAGAGTTTCCGCCTGTTTGATGCGCGCTTGGTACTGCGCGGAATTTACGGCGTTTGGCATCGTGCGCTCCTTAAAATTTTATGCAGACGGGTTAAATTTTGCGCTGCCGCCAACGGCTCTCGCTTCTTAATTTCATCCGAACCGAATAAACTTAGCCTCGCAGGGCGGCAAAATTTGACCGCTAGGCGGCAGAGCTCAAGCATTTGGCGGCAACCGATAACCGCTAAGCGCAGTCTATGGCGGGTAGCCGCGCGTCCTAAATTTTACTTCGCCTTGCAAATTTTTAAAATTTACGCGCAGTTTCGGCATCCTACGGATATCTTGCGATACTGCGCCGCCTTTAAATACTCGCACACAAGGACCTGAAATTTTACGAGCGTTTGAAATTTCACGATATTTAAAATTCCGCAGCGTTTTAAAATTCCACGAAGATCTGAAATTTCGCGAGTATTTGAAATTTCGCAATCTTTAAAATTCCGCTAACGCCTTAAATTTTATCCGACGCGAGCAGACAAACCACCCGGACGGACAGACCGCTCAAATTTGCTCGCCCGCGCGGTGTCGCTAGCCATTACTTAAATTTACTCTCCTCCGCAGCCCGCTAGCGTATAAATTTAAAATTTTACTCGCCCAATACGCTGCGAATATTACTCGGATCTATCCCCCTCCTTGGCGCCTGAAATTTTATCCAGCACCTTTTTGCCGACCTCGCTTTGATTTAGCGCTTCAAGCATCGCGGCTAGCTGCGTGCCGCCCTTGGCGCTTAAAATTTCGCCGAATTTACTCATCCCCTCGCCTACGCTGCCTTCGTTTGCGATGATCTTAAGATCCGCCGCGCTTAGCGCCTTGGCCTGCTCCAGGCCGATATCGCGGTTTGCTTCGATCTGTTTGATCGAAATGAGATAGGTCTGGTATCCCTGATTTTCGCCGATCTCGCGCGCGAGCTCGATCTGCGCGTTTACGGGCGCGAGCTCTTTTAACCTAAGCGCCTCGGCCTCTGCAGAGCCTATCTTTAGCGTACCCTGCGCCTCTTTGTCCTTCATCTCCAAAAGCGCCGCGGCGGCGAGAAACTGCTTCTCTTTATCGCCCTGCGCTACTAAAATTTGATTTTCCTTGATCGCTTCGGCGTCGCGGATTTTGGCGTTTTTGCGCGCTTCGGCGTCGATCTCGATCTTGCGCTGCTCCTGCTCGGCCTTTACGATCTCCACTTGCTTTTTGATCTCAGCCTGCTTGACGTCGTTTACCCGCACGACCTCCATCGCCTTTTCCTGCGTGATCTTTTGCTGATCCTTGATGAGCTGCTCGGCTTGCTCCTTTGAGATCGCGACTTCGCGCTCGTTTTCGACGGTTTTAAGGCCTACCATCTTATTGGCTTCCTGCTGGCGCACTTCGGTTGCCTGCGCGGCTTCGATCTCGGCGATTTGAGCGAGCTTGGTGTTGTTTGCGACCTCGACGCGGCTTTCCTTTTCGATCTGGGATTTTTTCTTCTCCATGATGTTTAAGATGACCTTGCTGCCGCTGCTATCTCGGATATCCATCAGCTCGATGTTTTTAACGGGCTCGATGCCCCAGTTTTGCAGCTGCGTCTTTACCGCCTTGGTAAAATCGTCTCCGAGCTCGGAGCGGATCTGCAAAATGTCCTCAAGCACGCGGCTCGAAAGGATCGAACGAATCGAGCCTTGGATGATATTTCTAAGCTGATTGTTAAGATCCTCAAAATTATTGACGCGTTGCGCAGCTAAATTTGAATCCATAATCCTAAAAAACGCCGTAATATCGACGACGAAAGGAAGCCTACCCAAATCATACGCCTCGTAATCCTCGATCTTGATGCTAAAAACAGAGACCGGCAAAACTATCTTCGTAACGCCCAGCACCGGCACCCAGCTCGGAAATTCGTAATAGCTGTTGCCGTTGCCGGTATCTTTGCCGTAGCTCGTCGTCTTGCGCGCGCTCTGGACGATATGCACTTCATTCGTCTCCACTATGCGCCTGAAAAACAGCGGCACGATGATAAAAAGCGCGATTAAAACCCCGACGACGGCGCCTATCAAATATAAAATTTCATCCATTTTCTCTCCTTTAAAAATGCTAAATTTAAAATGGATTATATAAAAATTTACTTTGAAAAATAATAAATAATCGCGGCGACAGCGGTTAAAATTTACGCAATTTTAATGAGATTTTATGTAATATCGCAGCGTATATTTCAATACCTTTTAGGAGAAAAAATGAAAAAATTTTTACTACTGCTTTTAGCGGGTGCACTTTTTGCGAGCGCGGCAGAGCTTAGAACTATCAAGGATATGGACGGAGCTGAGGTCAAAATCCCCGCAAAAGTTGAGCGTATCGCAGCACTCTGGCACTCGAACAATCAAATTTTACTGGCTCTGGGCGGAGCGGATAAGATCGTCGCTACCACCGATAATATCAGCAAAAACGCATGGTTTCTTAAAATTTATCCGCGCCTGGCGCAGATCCCCGTGCTGCTAAAAAATAACGATGTAAATTTGGAGGAGCTAATGAGCCGTAACCCCGACGTAGTCATAGTCCCAACCGCACTGGCAGGCGAAAATTTAGCCAAACAGGGCTTTACCGTTTTAAAGGCGAGCTTTAGCGATTACGAGCAGATGAGGCGCAGCATCAGGATGTGCGGCGATATGCTAGGCGGCGACGCGCCGCAAAGAGCGAAGGATCTGATCTCAAATCTCGATAAAAATATCGCTTTGGTTAGCGGCCGCACCGCAAATTTAAGCCCCGACAAGCGTCCGCGCGTCCTTCACATCGTAGGCGGAAGCGATCTTTTAAAGATCGACGGCAAGGGCACACTGATCGACTCATGGATAGAGCTAGCCGGCGGAACGAATGCGATCACCGCCACAAAAGGCCCGATGAAAACCATCACCGCCGAGGAGATCATCGCGAGCAACCCGCAGATCATAATCGTGGGCGGCGATCACAACGAAGATGCGGTAGAGAAGATCAAATCCAGCCCGGTTTACAGCGGCACGGATGCGGTCAAAAACGGGCGCGTTTACGGCAATCCGCGCGGGGTTTTCAACTGGGATCGATACGGCGCGGATACGGTGCTTCAAATTTTATGGGCGGCAAAAACCATCCAGCCGGAGCTTTTTGCTGACATCGACATAAAGGCCGAAACTAAGGCGTTTTATAAAAAATTTATGAATTACGAGCTAAGCGATACGGAATTTGGTTATATTTTAAAAGGACTTAGCCCGGAAGGTAAATAAGACGCGGCGCCGAAGCAACGGCGCCGGCGCCACACCTAGTAGGCAACCCATGCCGAACGTCTCATCATGTAGTAGGCGGCGGGTATATCGGCGCCGAGAAGACCGCCATTCTACCAGCGCCGAAACCTCTTTCAACAAATAGCACTAAGCGGGCGGGCGTCGTATCGTCAAAACAAACGGCGCTATCGCATTTTTGGCGCGTTGAAATGCGGATGCCGCCAGCATAAAGCGCAGATCCCATCGGTGCTCGGCGCGTCGATACCTAAATGACGGCATCGCTGCCACATTGTCCCAACCGAAGCGACATCCCTAGCACGCGGCGTGCCGAGCAAAAATAGCCGTAACATGTCAAATAGGCGGTGCGAGGCGGAATAAAATTTAAACCCGCGGCGGGTGAAAAAGGACAAAGCAACGACAAGCAAACAAGGGCAAAACAAAGCTGCAAGATAAAATTTAAAGCAAAGGGAGCGGTCATGGAAATTTCATTTTTTACGACTCTTGAGCCTTCTCTAGCGGGCGCTTGGATACCCTCATTTGCGATGGTGCTGATACAATTCGTATATATGTTTATCTATAAAGAGGTCGGCAAGCGCGCCACCGATACCTCATGGTACACGCTCGCGGATAAGCGAAATGCGATCATAAGCTCGCTGCTGCAAGTAGCGCTGCTCATTTTATCGGTCTTCGTGCCTCTTAAGACGGGCAGCGCGTGGTTTTGGATCGGAGCGGTGATCTATGTAGCGGCTTTTGCGGGCTTCATCAAGGCGTTTTACGACTATGCGGCGGCCCCTGCGGACAGAGCCGCACAAGGCGGCATCTACCGCCTATCGCGCAATCCGATGTATTTCTTTTATTTCCTCGGCATGGCGGGCGTTTGTATCGCCTCGGCGTCGCTGTGGCTACTCATAGTGATAGTGCCCTTTGCTATATACAATCATCTCGTGGTTCTCGGCGAGGAGCGCTACTGCGAGCAAGCCTATGGACAGGAATATTTAAAGTATAAACGCAAAACGCCGCGATATTTTTTGTTCTTTTAAGGGGAGGATAAAACCTAGGGCATGCCGCAGCCCTAGACGTTTTATAAAATTTTGGCACCAAAGAGAGAGTATGTTCGTAAGGAAAAATTCCTCGCTCGTCGCCGCTTTGTTTCTAGCGTTTTGTCTAAACGCCGCCGCGGGCGAGCCGAGGACGGTTAAAGATATGCGCAGAAACGTCGTAGAGCTACCGGAGAAAGCAAGCAAAGTAGCCTCGCTTTGTAACGCGAACAACTAAATCATCCTCGTAGGCGGCGCGGAGTTTGGATACATACTGCACGGCCTGGGCCTAGACGGCAAATGACGCACGCTCCCGCTTGCGGTGAAAAATAGCTTCGGCTGAAGTCTGGGTGCGTTTAGAGCCGTCTGCACATTTAGCGGAAAAGCGTTTCTTAAAATTTTAAGAGCCGAGCGAATGAAATTTTACCGGCTCGTTACGGCTCCTTTAAAATTTCAAACGAAATTTTAAAGCAAAATTTTACCGACGGCGCAAGGGTACGCATATTGGCGATGAAGACACAAAATGTAAAATTTAGCGATGCGCCGAGTAGGCACGACGAAACAGCAAACGCATCGCCAGTAAGAAATACGCAAGAGGCGATGCTTGAGACGAAGCGATTTGCAAGGGATGGCGGCACGCGCGTTTATATCCGCGGGATTCTATCCATAGCGGCGAGCAGTTCATAGAGATATACGCAAGCAACGCGCCGCTTTCGATAGCGGCGAGCAGTTCGCGCCTGCATACACAAACAAGACATCGTTTTTCGATAGCGGCGACGGCTTGCACTCATCTCAGTAGCGCGCGGTTCGCTCTTTTTTACATGCATCCGGTTCTCATCGCTTGCTTTTTCTGAGGCCATCGCCCATAGCCCGCTCTCTATTTTTTACGAGACAGCGTTTAATTCGCACCGAAATCCGCAGAGCCAAACTGATCGTCCAAAGCGCCGTCCTCCTCGCCCGAAAGTACGCTCATCGCGCTGATACGCGAGATCAGCAGGCGGTCCTCGGCGATGTCGGCGCGATCCGAACCGATAGTAAGCGACGTAATCGCCGTACGTCCGATGACCGCGCGTCCCCCATCCATCGTACGAAGCCCCCAGATATCGTGCAGCACTGCGGGCTTGCCATCCACCTGCCCTACGTAGAGCATCACGTGGCCAGGCATATACAGCAGGGTTTTATACGCTACGCCGTTTTTGCCGATGAGCTCGAGCTTTTCATCCGCGCTCATCCCCGCCAGCGAAAAACGCTCGCCGCGGCCCGATTGCGCCTTAGAATTTCGCGGCAGCCACAGCCCGAAATTAGCCAAAAAATCCTTCGTCATAAGCGAGCAATCGCGAAGAAATTTATACCCGCCCCAGCCGTATTTCTGCCCGAGCAGGCTAGCGGCTACGATCTTTGAGTTCTGCTCATCTAGCGGCGCGGGCCAAAGTCTCGCATCATCCGCGCTAACGAAATATCTCTTGCCGCCAAACTGGGTTAAAATTTCGCCGCTAAATACGCTCCGTACGCCGAGCGTGCCGCCAAGATCGCGTTCGCCGCTAAAATCATACGGCAGGATCGTGCCGGTGCGCGCCCTAAAAAGCTCCGCGCCGCTTCCGTCATAAATGACCGCGCCCTCGCGCAGGATCGTTATAAATTTAGAATTTGCGTAGATATCCGCCTGCTGCGGGCTGATGCGCTTTATCGCGTCGCTTCTGATCCAGCTCCACACGCCGTCGTTGCGCACGAACGCCCACGCGCCGTCTCTGCTGTAATGCGACAGCAGCATCGGATAGCCCACGCCCACGGCGGAATTTGCGGCGTAATCAAACGGCTCGCCCTCCCCCGGCTCGCTCGGATCGCCGAAAATCGGCAGATCGCTTGGGATATTTCGCAGCAGCGCGTTTTTTACCGTTATAGCGGGCTCGGAGATCAGCCCGAACGCCTCTTCGTTCGCGTTTATACGAATGCTTTGATAGATCGCATCGTCGTATATCCTGCCTGCGGCGTCAAAATGGCGACCCTTGGCGTAATTAAGCCCCCAAAAAGTATCTATTCCCGCCTTCACGGGCGCATCATCAAACCAAATTTTAAAATAGCGGCTCTTAAACGCTTTTCCGCTTATGTTTTGCACCGACGCAGGAGCCGGCAGCCGCTCGCTGTTTTGAGCGTATTCGAGATCCAAAACAGCGGGATTTTCCGGGATAAACTTATGGACGGTTTCGCCGCAACCTGCAAGGATTAAAGCCGCGAAGATAAGAGATACTAATCGTTTCAAACAAAATGCCTTTTAAAAAATTTTGGCTATAATTTTGCCAAAAAATAGGAAAAAACTTGATAAATTTCATAATCCAAAAGCTAAAAGATCGCAATATTTTCATCACGGGCGGCGCAGGCGTGGGCAAAAGCTACGTGATAAAAGAGCTCATCGAGGATTACCGCGCTCGCGGCAAGCTCGTCATCGTGCTCGGCAGCACCGGCATCAGCGCCGTAGAGATCGGCGGCGTGACCGTGCATAGCTTCTTCCGCTTCGGCATTTGCAAAAACCACGAGGAGTTAAAAAGCTTCGATCGCAAACAAAGCGGCAAGTTAAGCGAGCTGCGAAAAATTTTAGCCCTCGCAGATCTCATCGTAATCGATGAAATTTCGATGATCGGCGCCGAGCTTTTCGAGATGATCTATCTTAGAATTTCAAGCTCTAAATTTAACGGACGGCTGCTAGTTACGGGCGATTTTTATCAGCTTCCGCCGGTGCGCAAAGAGGGCGAGAGCGCGACGCGCGCAAGCCTATTTAGCGACTCGGATTATGCCTTCGGATCGTACGCGTGGAGGCAGTGCGAGTTTTTTTACGTCGAGATGATAGGCTCCAAGCGCACCGCAGATGCGGCGCTATACCGCCTACTTTGCGAGCTACGGCTCGGCATCGCAAGCGAGCAGACGGCGGAGCTGATGCGATCTTTGCTCATCGATGCCGCGCAAGCAGAACCAGATGCCACGATAATCTCGGGACGAAACGCCGAAGTAGATGCGATAAACAATGCCAGACTGTCCAAGCTTAATGCGCCGCAAAGCAGCTTTGAGGGCGTTTATGAAGCGCTGCAAAGCGGCGTGAGCGAGCAAAAAATTCAAAAATGGATCGCCTCT
>NZ_CALIBH010000025.1 GCF_938045775.1 uncultured Campylobacter sp. | reverse complement strand
GCAAAATTTTAAGCCTAATCGAAACGCTTAAACTCACAAATTAGCAGGGCGCATTGCGGCTGATTTTGCATCGACCAAATTTAGGCCGGGCGGAATTTTTCGGCGAAGCACAATTTCGGCAAAACATAAAATTTAATCAGCGGCGCAATCTCTCGGCGGCTGTCCTAAATTTAATCAGCAATGCAATCTCTCGGTGGCTATCCGAAATTTAAACGGGCGATACGATTAGAGAGATGTAGCGCCTGCCGCAAATAAATTTGAAGCAAAAGCACCCTCCGTGTCTAAAAATTTATAAAATTTGACCGCGTTTCGCATCGCAGCTTCTAGCTTTTAGTACCAAACCCGCATAGCGACAAAATTTAATCGGCAGTGCCGTGATGATGAAATTTAAAAGCAGATCTACAAGGATGAAATTTAAATTTAAAAGCAAGCTCAGGGCGAGAGTTAAATTTAGAGCGTGCGGCGCTTACAAAAGCCGCACGCTAAAAAGGTATCTGCTCGGACGCATGTCGTCGCAACGTACCTCAAGCGCTAGCTCTACACGTACGTCAAGTTCCGCAAAATCCTTGCCGTGCGTTCCCGCGTCGCCTCATCAAACGCCGTCGTAGGCTAGATTATAAATTTAAATTATAAAGAATTGTATGAGGCGAAATTTAAAATTCCGCCTCCCAAGCAGAGAAGGTACTAAAGCGCCGCGTAGCGCACCATTAGGCAGGTTTGAAGCGCCGCCAGCTTATCAAGCGTAGTTTTTTGTACTTCGGAATCGACCAAAATGACCGCCAAAGCATCCCCCTCCTCGCCTCTGCCTAAGCGGAAGTCCGCGATATTGATGTTCTCGTCGGCTAGGATCGTGCTTACGGATTTGATAACGCCTGGCACATCGGTGTTTTTGAAGATTATCATCTTGCCTTTCGGCTTAAAATCAGTCTTAAATCCGCCGATATTTACGATACGCTCCTCGCTTCCGTCAAAGACGGTACCTGCGACATTTGAGATCGCTTTGTCGGTCGTAACTTTGACCGCGATCTCGCTCTTATAGACGCTGTTTGTAAGCTCGCCAAAGCTCGTCTCGATCCCCTTTTCATCCGCAAGAAATTTGGCATTGACGTAATTTAGCGAATCGCCCAAAGAATCGTGCAGTGCGCCTACGATCGCAAAAACGAGCATCGATTTTAGATACTGCACCACCTCGCCGCTGCCCTCGATCGTGATCGATTTGATCGGGCCTTTGTTGATCTGCACCGCAAGATAAGCCATTTTCGAGACCAAATTTATATACGGCTCGATACCGCGCGGCAGATCTTCAAGTTTAAGCGGCAAATTTAAAGCGTTTGGATAGTTTAAGCCGCGCGCGGCGCTGATCGCCTGCTCTGCGGCTTCTCGGGCGATATTGCTTTGCGATTCGAGC
>NZ_CALIBH010000024.1 GCF_938045775.1 uncultured Campylobacter sp. | reverse complement strand
TAGGTGGCAAGGCGCTTGAATATTTAAGCTACCAAGGGCTATTTTGCGGCTTTGCCGCGTTAGCCGCCGCGCTGCTGATTTTTTACCGTGCAAGCTTTAAGGGCACGCGAGAAATTTAATGCTCCGCGACAATAGAAAATTTAAAATTAGGCACACTTCGCTGTCGAGAAATTACCTAAAATTACGCTATTTCAGGGCGCTGCATTGGCATCGTCATAAATATCGCAGTGCATTGCATCACGCTGCCGCTTTTAGGACTTACACCACCGCTTTTTCAGCTTCCGTGGTATGAGTTTGTTTCGGAATTTTTCGGGCACACGGTTTGGTTTTGGGCGATCGAAGTATTCCGCCGCGATCTACGAAATCGCGTAACGGGTGAGCCCGATCCCGCGGACCGCTCGGGCGCTTCGCTCTTCTAGCTAAATTTGGAATTCCGCCCCGTTTAGTGCGGAATTCCATCATTTTTTATAAACGCAGTAAAATCACGATAAATTTTTATGTTAAAATTATGATTAATAAAATTTCAAAAGGAGCGGCAATGAAATATAAAATTTTAGTTGCAATCTTTACGGCTGCTCTGGGCTTACAGGGAGCGCTTGCGAGCGATTTTGACGAGCAGGCTTGCGCGGCGCTAAAGGGCGCAAAAATTTACGATACAAAGATTAGCGAAGCGATCTGGAATCAAAGCGGCGAAATCGGCGCCGATAGGATGTCTGCGCTAACCGGCGGAGCCAAAAAGACGCTAAAAGCCGCGCCGCACTGCATAATTCACGGAGAGATAGCCTCCCGCACGGGCTCGGACGGCAAGCATTACGGCATAAAATTTGAGCTGCGCTTGCCTGGTGCTTGGAACGGCAAACTGCTATTTCAAGGCGGCGGCGGTCTGGACGGCTTCGTCGCGCCGGCTCTTGGCGCCGTGCCTATCCGCACGAGTAGCGCAACGCCCGCTTTGATGAGGGGCTACGCGGTCGTAACGACCGATTCGGGACACCCTACGCCTACGCCCGAGTTCGGACTTGAGCAACAGG
>NZ_CALIBH010000023.1 GCF_938045775.1 uncultured Campylobacter sp. | reverse complement strand
CGCAAAGCGGCGGATGGGCGTCGCGCACTCCGATGCGAATGACGCCGTTTTGTCTAATTTGATCTAGGCTATCTGCAAAAAGCGCCGCACAAAGTAAAAATATAGCGATAAATGCCCTCATTCCCTATCCTTTATCGTTAAATCTCAACGTTATTCTAGCGAAAATAAGGCAAAAAGAACTAAAATTTTATGAAAAATTGAATTTATTTTTTGAAAACCGAGTAATTGAATGAGATTTTAAAAGATTTTTTGAAATTTAGCGGGTTTTGTACAAAACCCGCTAAGTGTTTATAAAAGGCTGTAAATTCCATCTAGCAAGAAATATTTTTTATCCACCGCCTTTTTGTAAAACGGCTCGAAAGTTTCGTTGTATGCTCTTTCAAAAAAGCCCTCTTTGCTTAGCTTGATTAGCTCGGTATTCACTAGCTCTAACAGTTCTTTATTGCCCTTTGAAACGCCCACGCCGATAAATTCTGTAGGTCCCAGCGTCTTAAAAGGCACATCCATCGCTTTATCCATGATCTCGTAAGCAAGTACTATTATATTATCGTTTACGTAGGCGTCGGCTTGGCCGTTTTTTACCATCTCGTAGCACTCTTTTGTGGTGGCGCAGCGCATTAGATTGTCGAATTTTTCCTTTTTAAGATACAGCTCTGGGGCCGTTGCATTGCCCTCTACTAAAATTTTCATATCTCTAAGCTGCGAAATATCGCTGATCGTATCTGCTTTGCGGGTCAGCACGCCGAAATTTACGGAAAGATAGGGGATTGAGAAGTCGACATGCTTACTGCGCTCGGGCGTGATGATGAATGTTCCGATGATCAGATCGACTTTGTTATTTGCTAAATATGGTATGCGTTCACCCGCCGTGACGGGGATAAATTCTATCTTGCCGCGCCCTTCGCCAAATACGCTTTTACTAAGCGCTCTTGCTAACGAAATTTCAAACCCCTCGAATTCGCCGTTCTTGGATTGACTAAGCGGCGGGCGACCCTCTCTTACGCCGATTCTGATCGTGCCACTTTGTTTAATGCCCTCAAGGCTATTTGCAAAAAGCCCCGCACAAAACAAAAATAATGCAAAAAACAACTTCATTTTTTGCTCCTTTTCTTTGAAATTTATATAATGATATCAAAATAAAACTGTTGTTTGTGCTAATAGTTTTCAAATAGTAATTGCTTAAATGCGTGTTTATGTGCATTCTCTCGCAGTAATTGGAATTTAGATAGTAAATTTATAGCTTTTCGCCAACTTCTACGATTTTGCTTAGCACGTATTGTTCTAGCTCGCGTCTAG
>NZ_CALIBH010000022.1 GCF_938045775.1 uncultured Campylobacter sp. | reverse complement strand
TCATAGCGGGATATGATTATCTCAAAAACAAGGGCTTTCGCAAGATTGACTTTACCACTCCGATAAATCCTATGATGAGCCTTTCGCAGCTTACGATCTTTGATATGCAAAAGCTTACCCACTCGGTCTATGCTTTAGAAAAGCACAATTTCACCGAGGCGTTTTCGCTTAGTGCGGGCGGTCGGTTTGAGCGCGCCGAATACAAAGTAGATCGCGAGGTCTCTACGACGGTGCGTAGGATGGGGCGCATCTTTCACACACAAGAAAGCACACACGTAACGGATGATAAAAACAACTACGCTTTTGAGATCACGCCGAATTTTAATTATTCCAAGGATGGCAATCTATATTTTAAATTTGAGCGCGGCTATATCTCCCCGGGCCCTAATCAGCTCATCGACAAGCTCGGTCGTAACGGCCCTTATGTGCTTAATAACCTTAAATCCGAAACCTTTAAAACCTACGAGATCGGTCTTAAAGATCTGATCTACGGGCAATACGTAAGCGCTACGATCTTTTGGACCGATACGAAAAACGAGATCGTAAATGAAACCCTGGGCAGCTCGATCACCGACGGTTGGCATTTTATCAATATCGACGAGACGCGCCGCAAGGGCGTGGAGCTGTATGCGGAGCAAAGTCTGCTTTCAAATTTAAAGCTCAGCGAGACCTTTTCATACGTGGACGCCAAGATCCAATCCGGCGCGAATAAAGGTAAGCAGGTTCCGTTGGTGGAGCGCTCGAAGTTCGTTTTAGGGCTCGATTACGAGCCGATTAGAAATTTAACGCTGATGAGCGATTTTAAATATTTCTCATCATCGCACGACGCCAACCACGATAGGATCGACTCGCGCACGATCGTGGATCTGGGCGCTGCGTACCGCTTCGCAAGCGGATTTTTGATAAGCGCCGGAGTCAAAAACGTCTTTGACGAGGAGTA
The DNA here is from genome assembly GCF_938045775.1 of uncultured Campylobacter sp. Classification (GTDB taxonomy): domain Bacteria; phylum Campylobacterota; class Campylobacteria; order Campylobacterales; family Campylobacteraceae; genus Campylobacter_B. The sequence goes on along the minus strand of NZ_CALIBH010000022.1, from coordinate 851 downwards.
TAATTACAACCAAAATTTACGCTCGGACGTCTATACTCCGGCTCCCGGGCGCAACTATTACGCGGAGTTTAAATACACCTATTAGCCTGCGTTTAAATTTAAGCGAGGTTTGAGCTGCGAAATTTAAAATTTACGGGCGAAATTTAAAATTTCGCCGCCGCGTGCTTTGCCGCCGCAAGATTAAATTTAATAAAAGGAGCGAAGATGAAGCCTGATTATAAAAATTGGGTGCCTAAGGGCATGATCGCGAGCTTTGCCGCAGGTGCGGGCGTAGCGCTAATTTTGTTTTTGATTTTCGGCGTTTACGGCGCTTTTGTTGGCGGCGTGCTAAGGTGGTTTCTTGCGGGGCTTTTCGGCGCAGCGGCGCTGTTTTTGATCGGCTTTACGATCTACTGCGTCGTGTGGTACCGCGCGTTTGATTACGGCGGCAAGCGTCAGCTCTCTCGCGCGATCGTAGAGGGCACGGCGAAATACGTGGATCTACCCGAGGGCGGGCGCGGGCTAGACGTGGGCTGCGGCAGTGGCGCGCTAACGATCGCCGTGGCTAAGCGCAACCCGCACGCATCGGTGCTAGGCGTCGATCGCTGGGGCTTTGAGTACGCGTCTTTTAACAAACAGCTGTGCGAATCCAACGCGCGCGCCGAAGGGGTGCAAAACACTAGCTTCGAGCAGGCCGATGCCACGCAACTGCCCTTTGAGGACGGCAGCTTCGATGCGGTTACAAGCAACTACGTCTATCACAACGTCTCGAGCAATGACCGCCAGGAGCTGCTTTTAGAGACGCTCCGCGTGCTTAAAAAGGGCGGCAGCTTCGCGATCCACGATCTTTTCTCGCGCGGAAACTACGGCGA
>NZ_CALIBH010000021.1 GCF_938045775.1 uncultured Campylobacter sp. | reverse complement strand
TAAAGGCGCTCGCGGCGGACTTTCACAAATACTACAACGAAAACCGCGTCGTAGGTAGCGAGAACGAGGATGCGAAGCTCAAGCTGTTTGCGCTCGTAGCGCTTAGTATCCGCACGGCGTTTGCCCTGATGGGCTTAAGCGCGAAAGAAAAAATGTAGCCGCGCAGGCTACATTTCGCGCCGATAGCCCTAAATCTCACGAACGAAATTTTATGATTTAAAATACAAAGCGAAATTTTACGGCGGAATCTGGAATGAAATTTTATCGCGAAATTTGACTTAAAATTCTATCGCTATAAAATTTTAAAGCTAGTTTCTAAATTTGCGGCTCGTAAAATTTTGATTTTAGAATTTTACGAGCGATTTCGCGGTATTGCTGTGGCGCTGGGTGCGGTTCTTAAAATTTAAAATTCGGCTGCAAATTTACCGCTTGCGGAATTTTGAAATTCTAAAATTTTGCGGCGCGGAAGCTTTAAGTAAAATTTTAAAACAAGGCTTGAGGTACTAAAATTTTGCGCAGATCAAATTTCATGTGAGGGAATTTCATCTGCAAAATTTACTCGGACGGGATTTGCCTGCAAGACCGCTCCTTAAGCCCCGCGGCGCATCGCCGCAAAAAGGATAGATATGAGAAAGACCATCGACATAGCGGCGCTTTCGATTGCCGTTTGCATCTTGGTTATGGTGCTTTTTTGGCCGTCGCCCGTTTTATCGTTTAAGTGCTACCGCGGCGATGGCGTAAGCTGCGCGCAGCTGGGGCGCGACAAGCTCTCCCGCGGAGATTACGACGGCGCCAAGCTCGCTCTTGCTAAAGCTTGCGAGGCGGGTGAGAAAGATAGCTGCTTTGATTTGGGAGCCCTATACGACGGCGAGGGCAATGCGACGCAGGCAGGAGTATTTTATGACGCAGCCTGCGATAAAAACGTCGCCGTAGCCTGCCACAAGCTAGGCAACCTATATCAGCGAGGGCGCCTGAGTAGGGACTTCGTTGCCGCCATGCAGCGCTACGCTAGGGCTTGCGATTTGGGCTATGCCAAAAGCTGTCACAATGCGGGCGTAGTCTATTTCACGGGCGGTTTTGGGCTCGCGGCGGATCCAGCAAAGGCGGTGAGCTTTTTCGAGCGAGGTTGTGACGGCGGGCTAGTGGATAGCTGCTATAATGCCGGCGTTGCGTATGATAAGGGTCTCGGCGCGCCGCAGGATCGAGACAAGGCGGAGAAGCTTTACACCAAATCCTGCGAGCTGGGCTACGGCGATGCCTGCAATAATTTAGGCTATTTGTATGTGATCAAGGGGGATCTGCGCGGATTTTCCAAGGGGCTTGGATGGGTCAAAAAGGGCTGCGACGCGGGCAATAAAAAATCCTGCCAGCTCTACGAATTCATGAAAAACCAAATTTTAAAGAAGTAGGCGCTTGGTAGCCCGGCGCACATTTGCCGATTTGCACTGCTCGTCGCGCGGTATCAGTTTTTTCGATGGGCTTTGTCTGCGATATTGCCGCGACGGGTTTGTGAGCTTTTGTAGCGCGCGGAATTTCGCCGCGATTTTGCGATGTGCGAAATTCGGCAAGGCACAGATAACCAATGCATGCGTCTTGTTAAATTTGGCGGCGGAGCTTTACTTGAAATTTTATCGCTATGAAATTTTAAAGCTTAGCTCTGAATTTAGGGCTTGCAGAATCTCAACTTTAAAATTTCATGGGCAGCGCTACGAGCAAGGCAAAATTTAGATTTTAAAATTTTACGGCGCGGAATTTAGCGCGGAAGCAAAACGCAAAGCTGTTTGAGGAGACAAGTTGGAATATGAGATCACGGGCGAGGTTCGAAATCTCCGCGTCCACGCTGCAAGAGGAAATAGCAAAATTTGGGTATTTTTCGAAATAGACGGCGTGAAGCTGCGCGGCGAGTTTAGCGATATCCCCGTGGAGGAGGGCGAGCTTGCGCGCGCGTATTTTATCCGCGGAGGATACGCGGGCAGCTACGTGATTACGCGAGTTTGGGTAGCGCGCAAACCAAGCCCCTTGCGCCGCAAGCTGGGGATCGCGACCGCCGTGTGCACGCTGGGTTTCGGCGCGGCGCTGTGGATCGTGGGCTTTGGGATTTTAAACGTCGGCGGGAGGGGCTCTCTAATTAATTTTGTCTGTGTTGCCGCCGCAGGATTTGTGGTGTTAAAAGAGGGCGCGGGCAATCTGAGAGCGTGGCTAAATCAACGCACGTCCGAGTAGATCGCCGCTGCGGCGTAAATTTCATAAATTTAATCCACCGAATAAAATTTACTCGCGCCGCCGTATCTTTGCAGCGTAAATTTTGCTAAAATTCACTCCGAGCGCGAAATCTGCCGCGCAAATTTAGAAAAAGGTAAAATTTTGAATATAAACGAAGCAATAGTCGCCACCGCCAAAAAGCAAAAAGAGTGCCGGCTAGCATTTATAAAGTATCTGTTTTTGGGAATTTTATTTATAATAGTGCTGCCCGTAGGCGGCGGATTTGCTGTAGGGCATCTTTTTGAAAATCGCCTTGCACCGCTATTTTTCATCATTATCTATATTCCGTTTTTTCTCGCCGCGCTAATGGCTAACAGAGGCCGAGTGACCAGCGAGCTGGGGGATTACAAAGCGTTTTATAAAGACGTTTTCGTCCGCGCCGCCATCCGCGAGGTTGGTCCAAATTTTAACTACGATCCATTTGCCGGCATCAGCCGTAAAGAATTTCGCAAAATCGGCATCTATTCGCCCGATGAGTTTCGCGCCGAAGATCAAATCAGCGGCATTTACAAAGGCGTCAAATTTAACCTCAGCGAAGCGATCCGCATTCCAAACGGCGCGACGTTGGAAATTAGCGACTCGGCTGCGTTAAATTTACTCTCCGCGATAGTCTTTGCATGGGGGGCGATGAAAGATATGCAGGCGTTCAGCGGCTCGGTTTTAGTCTGCGAGTTTTACAAGAAATTTAGCGGGCAAACTATAGTCGCGAGCCGCACGCTAAACACCAGATTTTTAGGCGAAAAAGAGCAGATGGACGACCTGTTTTTTAGCAAAGAATTTAGGGTTTTTGCGGATGATAAAGTAGAGGCACGGTATCTTTTGACGCCCGCATTTATGGAGTGTCTGCGAGAGCTAAAGGAAAAATTCGCGGGGAAAATGGGGGTGAGCGCGGCGTTTATGGACGATAAGCTTTATCTATTTTTAAACGGAGCGAAAAATAAGTTTGAGACGACGCTCTTTTCGCCGCCGCCGAGCTTAAGCGAGGCCGCTGAGATCAAAAATGAAATTTCAGAGCTTTTATCTATCATAGACGAGTTAAATTTAAACCCGGATTTAAGCGAAGCGGCGATTTTGGCTGATTAACGCGCGACGCTATTTGGCGGATAAAATCCGCTTGCACTGTGAGAGAGCGCATTACTTGTCGCCTATCGAAATACATTGCGGCTCGAGTGCTATTTCTCCGCCAGCTAAATGTGCTGCGCTTTGGTCGTATCCTTCCACTGCCTATCGAGATGCGCTAAAGCCTGGATTGCTTCTATGCTACTTACCGAGATGCGCTACGGATCGGATCGCTCATTTTTGCTACCGACTGGGGCGCGCTTAAGTAGCTCCTGTTCGCGAGCGAATAATCTGCAAAATTTCTCCCAGTCGTGCAGATAGACGAGCCTGTGCTCTTTGCCGCTTTCGTCTATGTATATGCCCTGCGTTGAGCCAAGACTCATCTTTTGCCAGTAGCCGAAAAACGGCAATGCCTCGATATCATCTTGCAGCACGCCGAGCGTCCCGTCGTTATCGTAAATTTTTAGATCGTAGTAGGTCTTTTTCATTTTAAGCTTTCTAAATTTTATCGCGACGGAATTTCACCGCGATGGAATTCTTAAATTTGCATCGCAATAAAATTCCGCCTTTTAAAATTTTGCCCGCCGCGAAATTTACCGCGAATTCCGCGTCTTTAAATTTTGCGGCGTCAATCCTTGATGGCTTTAAATTTTGCAGCGTTAAGCTTCGATGAGCTCTGCAGAATTTCACCGCAAGTAAAATTTAGCCCACCAGTGCCTTTAGCTGATTGACGTTTAGCCCATCCACCAAAATATAGCTCGCATCGATGAAGCGGTAGTTTTGCTTCGGCAGGCGCGCGATAAACTCGCCATATTCCAGCTCGGCGATGGCGCGGTAGTTACCGGTGTCGTTTTCGTCGCCTTCTATGCCTATTAGCGCGATCTGCCAGCGCGCTACGTCGTTATTTTTCAGCATCTCCGCGTTTTGCCACTCCACAAGCGGCTTGTAGGGCAGGATAGTGGGTAGGTCTTGCGTGAGCGCGTATGAGCCCATTATCGTGCCGTCATCTCCATTTCGATAAAACCTCTGGTGCGCGCTGTAAGCGTCGAGGTACTGCACCTCGGTCAGCCGCTTGCTAAACTCGGCGGCGGGGTTGTATGAGGCTAAAATTTCATCCATCATCGCGCGGTTTATCGCAAAAGGTCTCTGCACCCCGTAGCAAAAATTTACCTCCGTATCGCCGCTTAAGTGCTGATCTATCGAATGTAGCCCTGCCGCTATATCGCGCTCGTAGTCGAATTGCTCTATCGTGTCGTGGGTGTAAATTTCGCCATCTTCACCCGCGATCTCGCTTCCTAGCTGCTTAGATAGCGCCTGCAGATACGAGATCGCCAAAACCCAATCAAAGATCGTCGCGGGCGTATTTACGCGCACGGCGTAGCTTTGCTGCTCCTCGTCATATCTTAGCTCCATTCCGCGCCCGCTCTTGCCCCGCACGCCCAAAATCAAACATTCATACTCACTCAAAAGCAATTTTAAAAACGCCCTTTCGTCGAAATCCTCGGCGTTCTCGTCTATACCAAACACTGATAGATCGGGCAGGAGCTCCAATGCCTTAGCTACGCTCATGGCGTCCGAATAGCCCATAAATAGCGGGCGCTTTTTATTTTTGACGCGAAATTCTACGCTCATCGTTTTCTCCTTATTGAAACGGCAAAATTATAGTGAAATTTTACCCGCCGCCGCGGGTTAAATTTGCGCTCGCAAGCCCGCATTGCTGGTTGCACAAGCGTGCGCTGCAGCCCGCACAAAACTCACTAATAATCGCGAAAGCTTACGCGTCGATCACCTTTTTTAGGCTCTGTGCGCACAAGCCCGCGTCCTTTAGCTCGCGCAAAATTTCACCCATCAGCTCCTCTTTGAAAACGTCCAGTATCATCGCGCCCGCGTCCAGCTCAGCATAGCGTAGGGCGGGTTCGCTGAAGTTTTTAAGCTCTTTAAACCGCCGCTCGCCCCGCCTGGCAAATCCGAGCCGAACCTCGTTCGGACTAAGGCTCAGCACGCCGCCCTCGCGAGCGAAATTATACACGCTAAAGCCGTAAAGCTGCGGATCGGCGGCGCTTGCGCGCACGCCCAAAATTTCCTCCAGCCGCGCCTTCGTGCCGTCTAGATCGAGCCCCGTGTGCAGCGCGATCTTGCCGCCCGTGTCGAGCCGCAAAAGCGCCAAAAACGAAGCGAAATCCTGCGCGATGATGCTTTGCTTATCGCATTCGACGTCGATGTAGGCGACCGCAGGCTGTTCGCTGGCGCGGTAGTCCAGGCACAGATACCAATGCCCGTCGCCGCTGAAGGGCACCAGCCCGTCAAGCTCGAAGCTCACGCACTCGCGCTCCTCGCCCCAGCTAAAGCGCGTAAGCGACGGATGTGCCTCGCCGATGCCGCTGACGGCGTCTAGCGGATAGCCCTCTAGCTCGTAGCGCAGATATCCGCCATTTTGCACGCCCAGTATCATGACTAGCTCGCGCGGCAGGGCGTGCCCTAGCTCCTCTTCCGCGGCCCTCAGCGCCTCGGGCGTGAGCGGATCTTGCAGATATGGCAGGTAGATCGGCTTGCGCCAGATGTTTGCAAGCTCGTTTGCGTTCATTTTCGCTCCTTTAAATTTGCGGGTTAAAATTTCAAGCGCGCCTTAAATTCCAAGCTCGAAGCCGAAATCTCAGGCTATAAAATTTTAAAATTTTGCTGCGCCGAATTTTTCACGGCCCGCTCGCTGTATTCGGCTCGTCTGCAACTATACGGATCGCCTCTCGGCGGCTTAAATTTAACCTAGATCGGAGCGCGCCGCCGTTAAAATTTAATCCGCACCGAGCGGGCTCAAAGTCGCACGCCGATAAAATTTCATCGTAAATTTACTCGCTCCCGGCGCCCGCCTGAAGCGGCGGAATTTTACGAGCGAGCTAAATTTATCTTCGCACGCCTAATCGAAATCATAATACAGGCTCCACGCACCGCTTTGCGGGTTTTTAGCAAACATCAAGCTGCCGCCGTCAATGACGTTAAAGCCCGCTTTTTCGTCTGAAGAGACCTGAAAAACGAACTGATAGCCCTCGCCGAAGCTCACTCCTGACTGGCAAAAGGAGGGGTAGCCGCCGAGCTTCGTGCAGTTGTGATACTCCAGTCCAGCCGTGACGTCGGAATAATAGAGCCCGACCGACCTTTTAAGCTCTAAAATTTCATGCACGACGTCAGGCTCCAGCCCGCCGTCGTCCCAAACGGGCGTATCGTCCGCGGCAAATTTTGGCTGCAAAGGAAAGGGCCTTATCTGCGAGCGCGGATTTGTAAGCTCCTTTATGACGAGCTCAGCCTCGTTTTTATACTCGCGGACATTCCAAAGGCCGTCCATCTGCTCAGGGGATTTGCCGATGAGATCCTGCGAGATAAAGACCGCAAGCAGCTTGACGCCGTCTAAGACCTGCGGCACGTAGGGCAGCGCGGGCAGGTAAAACTGCGCTAGAGGGAGCATCGGCGCGCCGTTTTGATCCGTAGGCAGCTCCTAATTCGCCGCGCAGGCGAGCACGCGGCCGATCCAGCACTCATCAATCGCGCCTCGCGGCCTCACGCCGCCCGTCTGAAAATAGGTGATTTCGCGCGCGATCTTGCGCTGCAACTCCTTAATCTTTTCTTGCAGATCCGTTTGCATTCGCGTCCTTTTCGGTTGGAATTTTAGCGCTTTTGCGAAATTATAGCGTAAATTTTACCCGCCGCCGCGAGCTAAATTTGCGCTTGCCGTTTGCGATGGCTTGCGTATTTTGCGCACGCCCGCGCGCCTATTTTGTGCTCGTGCGTCGCGAGCCCGGACTTTCGGTGCCAAACTTGCGAAAAGTAAGCTTAAAGCTTTTTGGGAGTAAAATTTAAACAGACCCATGTAGGCGGTAAATTTAATCAAAGGAGCGAAAATGACGAAAGATCAGTGCTGCGTCCTAAAGCATTTGACGGCGGGCGAGACGGGCGGTTTTGAGAAAACGGGCGAGATGAATGACGGCGAGTTTTTGAACGCGCTTATCGGAAAAGGGCTTGTTTGGATGCTTGACTGGGTCGGCGAGGACGAGACGGGAGAGCTGGGTAAATTTATCAGCTCTAGGCTTGATGTGCTGCAAAGCGGCGTGTCACTAGAGTGCGATAAAATTTACGCAAGGCTCGAAAAAGAAGCGAAAAAAGAGGGTTTCGAGCGCGGCGATGCGAGCCTATTTTTGATGAACGAGTTTCAAAAGGCGCTAAAGAAGAGCGATTTTAGGCTCTTTACTTTGGATCTTCATAACGACGCTTATTACCTACTTGTCGCGCACAAGGACGCCGAGAAAGATTTTAAAAAGCTAGGCAAGCGCGAGGAGCTATTTTGGGATATCGCGCCGTGGGGCAAGCGCCGCAAAAGGCAGATCCTTTACGTCATAAACTGCGAGTGCGGCGAGATGTCCGCGTGGCAGCTGGATGCGGACGAGCCCTCTCCTATAGATGAGGTTTGCGAGGTTTGCGGGCGGGTGCTTTTCGACGCAGACGGCAACGCGATGCAGCCTTTGGAAAAGGAATTTATCTGATCTTGCTTATCGCGGTTTTGCGTGCGAAGCTTCGGCCGGACGAAAAGTTAAATTTTATTGCACAGATTGACAGGATTTGGCGCACGGGCTTGGTTTGCAGCTCGCCGGCGAAACGCGGTTTAAATTTAAGGCTTGCTCGGGCGATGAGATGCGGTTTTGATTTGCAGCTTGCTCTGATAGTAAAATACGGTTCGGCGCGGCTCGCTTTGTTTTGCTGTTTGCGCGAGCGGCGAAATTTTGCAGTTTGCGTTTGTATCTCGAAAGACCGCAGCGCAGGACGCACTCTTTTAGCTCTTACGTTCCGCTTTTGCGTTTTTGTCTCTCAAGTTCGCAGTCGTGTACGCATCCGCTCATACTGCGCTAAATTTTGATTTTAATGGTTGTGGACGCCAAGCTTCTCCACTAAAAATCAAAATTTAGCTCCGCCTGCGATCACTAAATTTATAATCTTGTAAATTTAAAATTTTAAGCGTAAAATTTTGACCTAAAATTTCCAAAGTCGCTAAATTTTAAAATTTAAATGCAATACGAGCTTGCCAGTTCGTTTACCATAAGGCTCGTAAACTCCGCCACCACAGAAATGGCCGAACTCATTCGATTTAAAGATAAGACAAAATTTTAGCTAGAGTGCCCGCACAGAATTTCGATACTAGCGCGCCCAAAAACGCGCTGTGTTTGAAATCCGAAACCGGCGAGGTGTGACGAAAGTCTAGCCGCGAGCTTTGGCGATGCACGCCTCGATCGCCGCCATCACCGCTGCGCGAAACCCC
>NZ_CALIBH010000020.1 GCF_938045775.1 uncultured Campylobacter sp. | reverse complement strand
TTGCGAGCGACGAGCTCTGCAAAATCTAGCGCTGCGTCGTAGTCGGGCTCAGAGGCTATGTCGCTTACGAGCTCTTTATAAACCACGACGCCTGCGGTATCTATGACGAAGATTGCTCTGGCGCTAAGACCTGCTAATGCGCCGCTGGCGATGAGAGTGCCGTAACGGCGGCAAAATTCCTTATCGCGGAAATCGCTTGCAACGCGTAGATTTTTGATCCCCTCAGTCGTGCAAAACCTCCCCATCGCAAACGGTAAATCCATCGAAACGACGATTACTTCGGTGTTAGGAAGCGATGCGGCGCGCTCGTTGAACTTACGTGCCTCCGTCGCGCAGACGGGCGTATCTAGCGACGGCACGGCGACGATAATTTGCACGTGCTTGCCGTTAGCGATCTCAATTTCGCTTAGATCCTGAGCTACTAAGCGCACTTGCGGCGCGCGATCGCCTAGATTTATCTCTTGCCCGCTTAACTCTACGGGCTTTCCTTGAAATGTTACTGTTGGCATTTTTGTCCTTTGTTTTGAATTTGTAGCAGCGAATATACAAAAATTCCTTAAATTTCAGGTAAAATTGCTTTAAAAATCAAGGACAGCAGATGGGCGAAGATATTTGGGGCGGCAGCAGTAATCCTGCATCGCTAGCCAGTATAAGACATAAAAGTGGCGAAGAGAAAAAGCCTCTGGACGAGAAACCACAGGAGCAATCTGAGAATTTAGATTTAGCGCAAGAAGCTCTTGCGGCGGATGATACTAGCGAGCAAAATTCTGCGGCTCAGAATTCTATAGAGCAAGATTCCACTTCCACAAGGCAGAATTTTACGCCACAGAATTCTACGGAGCAAAATTTAGCTTTTGCAGCTCAAGACTTGGATGAAGAAAATTCTATTTTACGAGATTCTGCCGCGACAGGCTCTAGCGAGCAAGATTCTAACGCTAAAAGTTTGAATTCTACCGAAGATGCTACGAACTCGCAGAATTTTGCAGAGCAGAATTCCACTTGGCAAAATTCAGCTTCCTTAAATTCCGATAGAATTAGCTCTACGCAAAGCTCAGCTAGGGCTTACGATCTAAATAAGGCCTACGTATTTTATATGTTCCTCGGGCCTTTCGGTGCGCATAGATTTTATCTTGGGCGTATAATCTCCGCGATTTTTCAGCTTTTAGGCGGGCTGCCATTTCTCATCTGGCTTTTTTTAGTAGTGGTTGCTGTCATGTGGACGAGTATAGAAGGTAACGAGCTATTGGCGCTTGTAAACTCATCTCGTCCGGATTTAGGCGTGCAAGCATCAGACCTAAAGGATATAAAACAGAGCTTTTTTCATTTTATGGTTATTTTCTCGGTGCCCAATGTTTTATTTTTAATCTGGCTTATTAGCGACTTTTTTAGGTTGCCTGATATGGTGCGAAAGCTAAATGTATCCGTAGGCGCGGGAGCAATCCTGTATGTTTATGCGGATGACGCTAAAGAGCAGAGCGAAAATCTATCTACTGCCAAAACTACCCTTTACATAGCGTTTGGGCTTGAGGCGTTAAATGCGGTAGGCAGATATATCAAGAATGTAGATAAAGTAGGTGCGTTGGAAGGCGTCGGACTTATATCTATGATATGCCTAGCTGTAGGGTTATATTTTTTAGCGCGCGCTATACGCAGCACGGATCTGCTATCAAACGCCGTGATAGTCGGGGTTTCCTCGACTATAAGTGCAGTAAGCACTATATTTGTAGGATTTGAATTGTTTAAACCATCAGTTTTTATGATAAGCATTTATTGCGTATGCACAGCGGTATATCTGATCTATCAGCTACTAGTTAGTAAAGAGCTTTATGATTGTAGCGGAGAGAAAAACTATCTAAGAGCGTTTTATGTTATTGCAGCTACGGAGATAGTAACTCTAGTCTTGATAGCGCTTGACTCGCAGCTTTTTGCCTTAGTATTTGCCATAGGGTGGTTAGCTTCGGTAGTTTTAAATGTTTCGGCGGTTTATGGCACTAGGGAGGTTACCGCTTCAAAAGGCGGCTACGGCCTAGCGCATCTGGCGTATCACGTAAGGCAGATGAATAGGCGGGAGTTTTAGGTATTTAAATTTAAGGGGCGATTAGTATAATCCTACATTATTTTAAAAAAGGAGTTTAAAATGACTTTTATGGAGTCTGTGCAAACTTGCGTAAAGCAAAAATACGCCGCATTTAGCGGGCGAGCATCAAGGTCGGAGTACTGGTGGTTTTTTCTATTTACCGTGCTTGGCGGGATTGTTTTGAGCTTGATAGATGGCGTTTTAGGCACTACGATAGGGTATAATCAAATAATAGCCGGCAAAATCGTCCATCAAGAAATCGGCATTATAGATGCGCTTTTTCAGCTAGCTATGCTCGTGCCAGCCATCGCCGTATCGGTCAGGCGACTACATGACACGGATAGAAGCGGCTGGTTTTTTCTGCTTATTTTAACGCCGATCGTGGGTGCTTTTTTCGGCGATATCGGGCTTTTGGTATCATTTGTGGGTTGGATAGTGCTGCTTGTATTTTTCGTGCAGCGCGGCGATAGCGGGTCCAATCGCTTCGGATACGATCCGCTATGATAAAGCTCTAAAGATTTGCGGAATTTTAGAATTCTAAAATTCCGTGCAGATAAAATTTTTTGCATCACCACGCAAAATTCTACGCATAAGCACTTTGCAGCACTAAATTTTTCTTCAAATAAGCTTTGGAAATTCTCTTTAATTGATTGCCGTTATCTGTAACTTAGAATTTTTATATTATAATGGCGCTCAAAATTTTATTTTAGAAAGGATGAAAATGAAAGAAAGAATCGAGGCGCTGTTTGCGCAAAACCCTAAAATTTCGATCGCGCAGATCTGCAAGGAGCTCGGCGCCAAGGAGATCGACGTGCTGCTAAACCTACCCGAGCGCTTCGGAAAGAGCGCGAACGGCGATAAATTCTGCGAGGTCATTAGGGAGCTTGAGGGCTGGGGTGAGGTGCTTTTCGTAAAAAATACGCCGAGCTTCATCATCGAGTTTAAAACCAAGATCCCAAGCGGCAAGAGCGCGCGCGGATATTATAATTTCGGCATGGGCGCAAACGGCGATGAGGCGCA
>NZ_CALIBH010000019.1 GCF_938045775.1 uncultured Campylobacter sp. | reverse complement strand
AAAAAATTCTATCACGTCGTCGTAAAATTTATCGTTGCTGACGATGCCGATCTTGCCCTCAGCTCCGCAGAGCTTGCCCATCAAAAACACGATGATCTTATCGGCGAAATCCTTTCTTTGCTTGCCGATCGTAAAGACCTCGCCTATGCTAACGCCCATCTTCGATAGGCGCGCAAGGGTTAAGGCGCCGATCTTTTTGGCGGTGTTGGAGACGATATTTAGCTCGTCGCCCTCTTTGAGATTTACGACGTCAAAGATATTATCGACGTCGATATTTTCGTCATCTATGATAAAGCGTGTCAAATCGATCCTTATTATTCGCTAAAAAGCCTCCAAAACTCGGGCGCAAATTTCGTCGGCGCAAATTCTATGATCTCGTATTTTGCAACGCCGTTTTGAAAGAACGGATCTTGCGCGATGATCTCATCAAGTTCCGCGCGGTCTTTGGCGTTGATTAAGATGATGCCGCCGGTGCGAGGGACTTTGCGTCCCGAGCAGATAAATTTATCCGCCGCGAAGAATTTATCTAAAAACGTGTTGTGCTCGTTGATAAAGCGGTCCGCTTCGCTTGCGTCCTTGACGTAGGTGAGGTTTGCAATAAACATTTTGATCCTTTGTGAGATTTGAAGCGCGATTTTAGCATAAAATTCCAACGGATAAAATTCCCGCTGGAATTTTCAAGCGTTACGTTATAAAAAATATCGGCGAAATTCCGATTATCGCGCACGCAACTGCTGCATATCGAAGCTTGATCGCAGCAAGCGCGCAGATGTTTGCAAGCGCGAAAAGAAGCGGCGGAATTTGCGCTTGAAAGCTCGGCAAAGTAAAATTTAAAAACGCAAGCAGCGGCGTATCGAGCGCGCCGCCAAGACCTAATAGATGCAAAAATATACTTAGCGGATAAAAGATCACGAATGCGTATCCTAGCGGCATGACGCTAAGCTGCTGCAGCGAGGCGGTCGGGAAGAAATAATAGACCGCTACGTTCATACTGAGCCAAACGTAGAGGTTAAAAAGTATGACGTTCTGCCAGAGCTTAAATTTAGGCGCGAAGTGGTGCAGGTAGAGGAAGATATACAGTACGCCGAGGCAGGAGAAATAAAATCCGATCGAAAAGGCCAGGTGCGGGAAAAACGCAAGCAGAAGCGCGATAGTGAGAAAAAGGTTCGTAAATTTAAGTACGTAGAAATTTCGCATCGCGAGGTAAAACCCCACGCAGCACATCGCAAGCGAGCGCAAAAAGCTCGGCGTAAAATCAAGCACGAAGAGATACCCGCTCATTAGCACGATCACAAAGACGCTAAGATCGCGCTTGGCGCTGCGGTACGGAAAGTAGCGATCCTGAAAATAGCGATATATCGGCATTGCAAGCAGAAAGACCGTGCTAAAGATAATGCCCAGATGAAAGCCGCTGATCGAGATGATGTGCGCTATGCCCCAGTTCGTCACGCTAGCGCGCAGCGGTTTTGAAATTTCGGTCGCAAAATACAGCGCGGAGTAAAGATCCGCCGTCATCTCATCTTCGTGCTGGGCGCGAACGAAGCTTATGGCGCGCCATTTTGCTCCAGAGGGCGCGGTCTCAGCTGAAATTTTAAAATTTGGCGCGTAAAAGCGCTGCTTTAAAAAATCTAAAAATTTTACGTTTTTGGTCACGATACCGATATTTACGCGCGCGAAGCGGTGAAATTCCCGCCCGAGCCCGGCAGTCGTGTAGAGGGTGAAATCCGCCGTTTTGAGCTTTAATACCGTGTAGGTGCGGCCGCGCTCGTTGGTTTTGGCGTAGGCGTTTAAAATTTGCGCGTCGTAAAAGGCATAGTTTTTCGCGCGGAATTCTTTGAATTCATAAAATTTTAGACCTAAATTTAGCGATAAAATTCCAAGCAAAATGAGCAGAAAGTATAAAATTTCACGTTTGCGGTAAAAGAGTTGAAGCTTCACGGACGGCATTTAAGTTCGCGCATGCGGTAGAATTTTAAAAACTTTTGTGCGGCGAAATTTTAAAATTCCAAGGCCTTATGCCGCACTGCCCAGTCAAATTTTTCGGCATTGCGGCATAAGATAAGCCCGTCTTAGCACGAATAATTCGTCGCAAACTCAAACGGCGTAGGGCGCGCCTCGTAAGGCCAAACCTGAGTTTCAAATTTAAAATGCTGATAGGTTTCGATAAAAAGTTCGCTCATTATCGGGCGCAGATACTCATTATCGCGGATCACCGCCTCTAGGCTGCCGCGAAGCGTGTGCGGAAGCTGCTCGATACCGCGCTCGCGGATCTCATCCAGGTGCAGCTTGAATAAATTCTCATCCATCGGCCCTACCGGCTCGGTTTTGTTTTTGATACCGTCGATGCCAGCCATCAGCATCGCCGCAAATGCCAAATACGGGCACGCGGTGCTATCTGGAAAGCGCATCTCCGCGCGCACCGAGTTCTCGCCGCTGCCGTAAGGGATGCGGATCGAAGCCGAGCGGTTTTGGCTCGAATAAGTTAGAATGGACGGCGCCTCAAAGCCCGGGATCAGGCGCTTGTAGCTATTCGTGCTCGGGTTGGTAAATGCGGCCACGCTGCGCGCATGTTTTAGCACGCCGCCGATATACCACCTCGCCGCGTCGCTTAAATTTGCGTAGTTGCCCTTTTTGTAAAAGGTGTTTTTGCCCTTTTTCCAGATCGATTGATGCACGTGCATTCCGCTGCCGTTATCGCCGTAGAGCGGCTTTGGCATAAAGGTCGCGGTCTTGCCGTTTAGGTGCGCGACCATCTTTACGACGTATTTGTATTTTTGCACGTTGTCGGCGGCCTCGACGAGAGTGCCGTATTTGACGCCGATCTCGCCCTGTCCTTGCGCGACCTCGTGGTGACAGATGAAAGTCTCAAGCCCGATCTGCTCAAGCACCTTTAGCATCTCAGCGCGCAGATCGACCATCGAATCGACGGGCTGGACGGGGAAGTAGCCGCCCTTTACGCCCGGGCGATGGCCGCTATTAAAGCCGTCTTTGTAGTTTTTGCCGCTGTTCCAATGCCCCTCTTCGGTATCTACCTTAAACATCGCGCAGTTCATATCGTCGATGATCTTTACGTCGTCGAAAACGAAAAACTCATTCTCCGGCCCGAAATAGCAGGTGTCTCCAAGGCCCGTGGTTTGCAGAAACTGCTCGGCTTTTTTAGCGATCGAGCGCGGACATTTTTCGTAAAGCTCGTTTTTGTAGATGTCGTAAACGTCGCAGATGACGATGATCGTAACGTCCGCGGTGAACGGGTCTAAAAACGCCGTTGCTACGTCGGGCTTTAGCATCATATCGGATTTATCGATTGGCTGCCATGCCGCTACCGAGCTTGCGTCAAATGGAATTCCGTCGGCGAAGTCCTTCGGCAGGCGCTTGTAGTTGTAAGCGACATGGTGCCAGGTGCCTTTTAGATCGGTAAATCTAAAATCCACGAACTCGACCTCGTTTTCATCGCAAAATTTAAAAAATTCCTTCACGTCATTAACAAATTTTCCCATATTTTTTCCTTTTTTCCGCCCGTATTTGGGCTAAATTTAACAATGGATTTTAACATTATTTAGTTGAAATTCGACTTTATCTGCGCCGTTTTGCGCGCCGCGATTTTTAAAATTTTGCGCTGCCGTGCCTTTTGAAATCTAAAATTTTCACGCCGCCGAAGCTTTTGAAATTTTAAAATTTCTCGCCGTTCGTGCCTTTTAAATTTAACAGAGAGCGGCTGCCGTTAAAATTTACGCCAGACTTACAAACTGCCGCTCGCGATTTTTGAAAACCGCGATCCGCTCGTAGCCGAACTCGCGCGCTTTGGCATAAATTTTATCGTAGTTTAGCGCTACTTGAGCTACCGAGTGCGCGTCCGAGCTAAGCGTGATCGGCACGTCCGCATCCGCTAGCATAGCCAAAAGCGCGTCGCTTGGATAAATTTCATTCGCGGGCTTGCGAAGCCCGGCGGAGTTTAGCTCCACGACGATGCCACTTTTTTTGATCGCGTTTATCGCGCCGCCTGCTAAAACTCTGATATCTTTTTTCGGAGTAAATTTAAAAATTTTAATCAGATCCATATGCCCTAAAATGTCGAATTTGCCGCTTTTGCACAGCGCGCAGATCAGCGCAAAGTATTCGCGATAAACGTCGTCTATTTCGCGCCCGCTCCACTGATCTAAAAATTCCTCGTTATCAAAGCCCCAGTTGTTTAAAAAATGCACCGAACCGATGAGATAATCAACCTCGCGCGCGAAAATCCGCTCATCCATCAACTCCCGTTTCGTCATAAAATCTACCTCATATCCGAGCCGCACGTCGATTCGCCCGCTAAACTCATCTCGCAGATCCCTAATCATCCGCTCGTAAAGCTCCATCTGCTCGAAACTCATTCGGTATTTTTGATCGAAGTTCATCGGCGCGTGATCCGCAAAGCCGAAAATTTCTATGCCTCGTGCGATTGCCGCTTCCAAATACTGTCGCGGCTCGCCGCTAGCGTGGTTGCAAAGATAGGTGTGGTTGTGTAGATCGGCTCGCATCAACTGCTCCTTAAATAAAATTTTGGCTAAATTGTAGTAAAATCGCGCTTAAAAAATCACTAGGAATATATTTGAAAAAACCCGAACTCTTAGCTCCTGCTGGGAATTTAACGAAACTAAAAATCGCCCTGGCTTACGGCGCGGACGCCGTGTATGCAAGCACGGGCTCATTTTCGCTGCGCCAGCGAAGCGCAAAGGAATTTAGCAAGGAAAGCTTCGCGCAGGGCGTCGCATACGCGCACGAGCGCGGCAAGAAGCTTTATGCGACCGTAAACGGCTTTGCGACCAACGGCCAGCTAGGAAATATCGAAAGGCATTTGGAATTTCTTCGCGATCTGCGCGTGGATGGAATTTTAATTGCCACTTTAGGCGTTGCGAGCCTTGCGCGAGCCGTAGCGCCCGAAATCCCGATTCACGTCTCTACCCAAGCTAACGTGCTAAATTATCTCGACGCGCAGGTTTGGGCGGAGCTCGGCGCCGTTCGCATCGTCGCGGCGCGGGAGATGACGCTCAAAGACGCCGTAGAGATCAAGGATAAAATTCCAAATCTGCAGATTGAAATTTTCGTGCACGGCTCGATGTGTTTCGCATACAGCGGGCGCTGTCTTGTTAGCGCGGTGCAAAGTGGGCGCTTCAGCAACCGCGGAAGCTGTGCGAACGACTGCAGATTTAACTACGAGCTTTACGCGAAAAATCCCGAAACCAGCGCGCTTTTTCGCTTGCAAGAGCGTGAAGGGGAGGGCACTTTCGTGATGAACGCGAAGGATCTTAGCCTCATTTCGCACGTGCAAAAGATCATGCAAACGGGCGCGATCGACAGCTTCAAAATCGAAGGGCGCACTAAGAGCGAATACTATGTCGCATGCGCCACGAATGCTTATCGCGCGGCGATCGACGATGCCGCGAGCGATAAATTTGAGGCCGGTGTTTACGAGCGCGAGATTGCGACGCTTAAAAACCGCGGCTTTAGCGACGGATATTTGATAAAGCGCCCGTACGAGCGCGAGGATACGCAAAATTTAGACCGCAGCATCGAGCTTGGCACGCATCAGGTCTGCGCTATCTCGCAAGACGGCGAGTTTATAAGCGTCAAAGATAAAATTTTGCCAGGCGTTTCGTATGAAATTTTTGCTCCGCGCGGTTTTAAAATTTGCGCTTGCGATAATGAAATCGGCGAAATTTTTGAGCTTAGCGGCAAGCCATATTTAAAATTTAAGAGGCTGCAAAGCCGCAGCGGTAAGGAATTTAGCGAGATTCACAGCGGCAATCTAAATGAGATTAAACTACCCGCGAAGCTCGCGGAGTTTTGCTTTTTAAGAAAGGAGATGGAATGAAATTTGTTTCTATAATAATGGGCTCAAAGAGCGATTACGAAGTCGTTTACGAGGCGGCTAAAATTTTAAATGAATTCGGCGCGGCGTACGAGATGATCGTCTCCTCTGCGCACCGAAGCCCCGCCCGCACGGCTAAATACGTCACGGACGCCGAGAAAAAGGGTGCGCAGGTTTTTATCTGCGCGGCGGGCATGGCGGCGCATCTTGCTGGAGCGGTCGCTGCGAATACGACCAAGCCGGTGCTCGGCGTCCCGCTCGGCGGCAGTGCGCTTGGCGGCGTAGATGCGCTGTATTCGACCGTGCAGATGCCTGCGGGCATCCCTGTCGCGACGCTTGCGATCGGCAAGGCGGGAGCGAAAAACGCGGCGTATCTGGCGGTGCAAATTTTAGCTCTAAGCGACGAGGTGCTAAGCTCGAAGCTAAAGGCGGATCGCGCCGCAAAAGCGGAGGCTCTGAAAAAGGACTCTGAGCAGATCGAAGTGCTGCTTGAGGGCTAAACTTTGAAAATTTTAAAATTGCGCGAGAGCTTTGAAATTTGTGAGCCAAAGACTCGCACGAATAACGCAGATGAGATGAGCGGGCGAGGAGTGATCGCAAATTTGTGGGGCGAGTTTTTAAAATTTAACGCTAGCAGAAGCAGCGCCGAGAAAAACGAAATTTATGCTGCGTATTACGACTATGAAAACGGCGCACAGGGCGAGTACTCCGTGCTAATAGGCACTTGCTCGAAGGAACAGCACCATAAAGAAAGCTACGACGAAGCTTGCAAATCCATAAATCAGTGCCGCAAAAATTAGCGCGATGAAACCTGCGATAAATTACGTATCGAAGCGGGCGATTACGCGGTTTTTGATTTTGCTAGCGAGCCTACGAGAGCTGGCGAATACTGGACCGGAATTTGGAAATTTTTTGAAAGTTCGAAGCTGCAAAGAGCCTTTGAGACGGGCTTTGAAAAGCGCTTGGAAGATAAAATTTAAATTTACATATCGATAAAAGGATAAAAATGACGTTTTCACAGATTATTTTGACGCTTCAAAACTACTGGCACGAGCAGGGCTGCTTGCTCGTTCAGCCCTACGATATGCCTGCGGGCGCAGGCACCTATCATCAGGCTACCTTTTTGCGCAGCTTAGGAAGCAAACCTTGGCGCGCGGCATACGTAGCACCTTCGCGTCGCCCCACAGACGGGCGCTACGGCGAAAACCCAAACCGCTTGGGCGCGTATTATCAGTTTCAGGTGATCTTAAAACCGAGTCCGGACAACATCCAAGAGCTCTATCTAAAAAGCCTGGAAAAGCTGGGGCTAGATCTTAAAAGCCACGATATCCGCTTCGTAGAAGACAACTGGGAGAGCCCGACGCTAGGGGCCTGGGGGCTTGGCTGGGAGGTTTGGCTGGACGGCATGGAGGTGACGCAGTTTACATATTTTCAGCAGGTAGGCGGCATCACGTGCGAGCTCATAAGCGGCGAGATCACCTACGGGCTTGAGCGCTTGGCGATGTATCTGCAAAACAAAGACGACGTTTACGACATTGTCTGGGACGACAAGGCGGGGCTCGTGAGCTACGGCGACGTGCATAAAAGGGGCGAGTTTGAGTTCAGCAAATACAACTTCGAGCTTGCGGATACCGCGATGCTTTTTAATCAGTTTGAAAACTGCTTCGGCGAGTGCAAAAGTATCCTAAAGTACGGTCTGGCGCTTCCTGCGTATGACTACTGCATGCTCGCGGCGCACACGTTCAACGTCCTTGACGCGCGCGGAGCGATCTCGGTCACGCAGAGGCAGGATTATATTTTAAAGATCCGCGATCTTGCCAAAAACTGCGCGCTTTGCTACGCAGATCCGCAAAAATATGTCGCCGAGCTTTGCGGCACGGCGTGCGGCGACAAAAAAAGCGGCAAAGACGGCTGCGCGGCGCCCGCTTCCTCCGCAGGCGTAAATTTAAAAAACGCTTGCGGCAAGCAAAATTCCGCAAATAAAACAGATAAAAGCGCAGAGTAGGATTTATGAAAACGGGTGAAATTTATGAAATTTTAAATGCCGTCGCACCCTTTTGCGACGCGGAGGCGTGGGATAATAGCAGGCTTTTGCTTGGAAACTTGGATGATGAAATTTCAAAAATCTATCTAAGCCTCGACGTTACTAGCGAGCTGGTGCGCGAGGCTGAGGCGGGCTCGCTTTTCGTGGTGCACCACCCGCTGATTTTCAGCCCGCTAAAATCGCTTGATCCGCGGCTATATCCTGCAAATTTGATCTATGAGATGATCCGCAAAAACATCTCTCTCATCGCGATGCATACGAATTTTGACAAGCACGTTTTAAACGGATTCGTAGCGCGCGAAATTTTAAAATTTGAAATTACGGATGAGCGGGAATTTTTAGTTTTTATGCGCACGGATTTGAGCTTTGAGCAGCTGTGCGCACAGATAAAGCGCAAGCTTGGCATCGAGCATCTGCGCGCCGTAAAGACGAAAAATTTCATCCGAAATATCGCGCTTTGTACCGGTAGCGGAAGCGAACTAAATCAAAGCTTGGGCGTGGATTGTTTCATCACGGGCGACATAAAATATCACGCGGCGCTTCAAAATTTAGAAAACGGCGTGAGTTTGATCGACATAAATCATTTTGAAAGTGAGCGCTATTTTGGGCGCGCGCTCGCACCTTTCTTGCAAAAAAGCGAAATTGAAGTTATAATAAGCGAGCAAAAAAATCCATTTACGTATTATTAAAGGAAAAAGATGAACAAATATTTAAGCCAATTGGTAGAGCTTTGCGAATTCGATAAGCAGCTGGACGGGTTTAAGCCTAAAATCGAGGCCGCACAGGAGAAGCTGAGTAAAAAAAGCACTGAAATAAACGGCGCAAAAGAACAGATCGAAACTCTAAATGCGGAGATCGCCGAGCTAAAATCTCAAATTTTACAAGCAAACGCGCAGCTTAGCGCCTTTTCGTCCAAGCTAAAAAGCACGGGCAAAAAAAGCGGCGCGGCAAAAACCGAAAAGGAGATCAAGGCCCTTAGCGTCGAAGAGGATATCGCAAAAGAGCAGCTCGAAGCCACAAACGAGGAGATCGAAAGGCTAGAAAAGATCGTAGCCGCAAAGGAAGCGCTCGTAAAAGAGCAGAGCGAAAAGCAAGAGGCGTTTGAAGCCGAGCTAAAAAGCTTGCAAGAGCAGGTAAGTGCCGAAATGGGCGAGGTCGAGGTTGCTCGCGGCGCGATCTACGCTAAGCGCGATAAATTAATGCAGGCGATGAACCCCAAAACCGTCTCATTCTACGAAAAAATCCGCAAGTGGGCGGGCAATACGGCGGTCTCGCCGGTGCGCAAACAGGCCTGCTACGGCTGCTTTATGCGCATAAGCGACAAGACCTATTCCGCAGTCATTAAAAGCGACGACATCGTAACCTGCCCGTATTGCGGCAGAATTTTATATAAAGAAGCCGAGTGATCTACACCGCCTTGGCGTTTTTGGCGTGGCTTGCAGCTGCGCCTTTTATTTTTATCCTAAGCTTTAAAAAAAAATACCGCACGAGCCTGAAAGCGCGATTTTTTCTATACAAAAACCCTAAATTTAGCCCCGCTGCGGTGCATTTTCACGCTTGCAGCCTGGGCGAGGTAAACGCTCTTGCGCCGCTAATTTCTAAATTTGAGAGCGTCGCGCTTAGCACGACCACGCAGACGGGCTTCGGTGCGGCGCGCGCGCTCACGCCGAACTCTCGCTATCTGCCGTTTGAAAATTGGCTTCCGTTTTGGCTTGCGGGCAGCCGCGTGCTGGTGATCTTTGAAGCGGAGCTGTGGCTAAATTTGATCCGCACCGCCAAGGCGCGCGGAAGCTACGTGATCCTGCTAAATGCGCGCATAAGCGACCGCTCGTACGCGAGTTATCTGCGCTTTAAGTTTTATTATCGAAAAGCGTTTGAAAATATCGATCTGGTGCTTGCGCAAAGCGAGCTTGATGCGGCGCGGCTGCGGGAGCTCGGCGCAAAAAATATAAAGGTCGCGGGCAACGTGAAAAGCGCGAATATCGCCGTTGCGACGAAGGACTATTCCGCCGCGTCCGCAAATAGCTTCGTGCTTACGATCTCAAACACTCACGAGGGCGAAGAGGAGCTTGTTTTATCGAATTTAAACGATTTTATAAAATTTCGCAGTTCGCAAAATGTGCCCGAAAAGGACCCTATCGCAGCGAGTGCCCGCGGCGATAGGAGCTTGCCTGCGGCCGAGCTTCGCGACGAGCAGGGCTCGACCGAGCCGGTAAATTTAAACGCAGCTTCTTTGGATGCGGCGATTTCAAGCGACGTTTCGTTCGCCGTGCCGAATACGGCGCCTTTAAACGGCGCGTCTTTAAATTCTACCGCACGGAACGCGGCAGCTTCAATAACTACGCCGCAAAAGCTAAAAATCATCCTGGCGCCGAGGCATCCTGAGCGCTTCGAAAAGGTACATGAAATTTGTGAGATTTGGGCGCGCGAGCATGGGCTTAGCTTTGAGCGATTTAGCGACGGCGCGGGGCTTCGGAGCGATTTTATCTTGCTTGATGCCTTCGGTGAGCTGGCAAACTTTTATAAAATTTCAAACGTTGTAATCTTAGGCGGCAGTTTTTTGCGCAATATCGGCGGACATAGCCCGATCGAGGCGGCGGGCTTCGGCGTGCCGATCATCAGCGGGCGATTTTTTCATAATCAAAAGGCGCTGTACGCGCTCGTACAAAACATCGCTCTGTGCGAGGCGAACGAAATTTCAAGCGCTTTAAAAGAGCCGCTAAAGGGCACGCGGATAGATAAAATTTGCGATCTGCAAGAGATAGAAAATTTAATCAAGGAAAGAATTTAATGCAAGAAAAAGCCTATAAGCTGCTGGCGGCGCAGGAAAATATCTCGCACAATGAAGCTAAAGCCCTCATCGACGCGGGGCTTGTGAGCGCGCGCGGCGCAAAGATCGCTCTAGCGCGCGAGATGCTCGGCGAAAATACTAAATTTAGCGTGATGAAGCCCGCAAAACCCGCGATCATTTACGAGGATGAGAACGTTTTGGCGGTCAATAAGCCGCCCTTTATGAGTAGCGAAAATTTGGAAAAAATCTATAAATTCGGGCTTCTAAACCGCCTGGATAAGGAAACCAGCGGCGTCGTGCTGCTGTATAAGAACGAAGAATTTCGCGAAGCGGCGATTGCGGAGTTTAAAAATTTACGCGTGAAAAAAAGCTACATCGCGATCGTAAAAGGGATCGTGAGCGAAGAGATGAAATTTGACGAGCCCATTTTGACGATAAAGACCAGAAGCGGCGCCTTTTCTAAAATTTCGCCAAACGGTAAGAGCGCATTTAGCGAGGTTTATCCGCTGATGATAAGCGGCAAAAAATCGCTCGTAAAGGTGCGGATCGAGACGGGCAGGACGCATCAGATCCGCGTGCATCTGGCAAATGCGGGATTCGGCGTAATAGGCGATGAAAAATACGCTAAAAGCCGCGCGAAGCGGATGTTTCTGCACTCGTACGAGACTGAAATTTTAGGGCTAAAATTTAAAGCTCCGCTAGGTACAAGCTTCAACGAATTCGGCTTTGAAATTCCTAAGGATCTCTGATATTCAATGGCTTTTAAGTTAATTTTAGGTAACATCGCAAGTTTAAAAATTTTATAAGGGATCAAAGTGTTTGAGATTATAAGCGAGTCGTTTAAAAACGCGGTCAATAAATTAAAAACAATCGATGACGAAAAAGCTTTAAAAAACGCCTTGGAGACGCTAAAAAAGGCGCTTTTAAAGGCCGACGTGCACCACAAGGTCGTAAAGGATTTTTTGGCGCTTGTCGAAGCTGATCTTCGTATCGGTACGATAGGACAGAAGCCGTTTTTGCAGTCCATCAAGACAAATTTGACTAAAATTTTAACGGCGTCTAGAGGCAGCAGCCAGGGATTTGTATTCGCTAGTACGCCTCCTACGGTAGCTTTGATGACGGGACTTCAAGGAAGCGGAAAATCTACAAGCACGATAAAACTTGCAAACTATCTGAAACTTCGTAAAAAAAAGGTCTTGGTCGCAGCGTGCGACTTGCAGCGCCTAGCCGCGGTCGAGCAGCTCCGTCAGCTGTGCGAAGCGAATGAGATCGAGCTGTTTTTCATCGAGGGCGAGAGCGATCCGCTAAAGGTTGCCGAAAAAGCGCTAAGCAAGGCTAAAAGCGGGCTTTATGACGTACTGCTCGTAGATACGGCGGGACGTCTTGCGATAGACGAGGCGCTTATGGAACAGCTTGCGGAGATGAAAAAAGCCCTAAATCCGCATGAAATTTTTTACGTAGCGGACGCTATGAGCGGTCAAGACGGCATTAAAACGGCCGCTAAATTTGATGAAATTTTAGGCCTTACGGGCGTGATCTTAAGCAAATTTGACGCCGATACCAAAGGTGGCGTAGCTCTTGGTATCGCGCAGCAGCTGGGCATCCCGCTTCGCTTTATCGGAACTGGCGAGAAGGTTGCCGATCTGGAGGGCTTTATACCTGATAGAATCACCGGTCGCATTATGGGTGAGGGTGATTTGGCGACGTTAGCCGAGAAAACAAGCGCCGTCTTCGACGAAAGAGAAGCCAAAGCTTTGAACAAAAAGATCAAAAAGGGCGAGTTTAATTTCAACGATTTCGTAAATCAGCTCGAAAGCGTGAAAAAGCTCGGCAATATGAAAAATTTGATCGGCATGATCCCGGGGCTTTCCGGCATGGCAAATAAGATAAAAGATATCGATTTGGAAAACTCCAAAGAGATACTTCATATCAAAGCGATGATCAGCTCTATGACGCCGAAAGAGCGCGAAAATCCGGATCTGCTTAATAATTCGCGTAAGCGCAGACTTGCTGCCGGCGCGGGGCTTTCGCAGGTGGAGGTGAACCGCTTCTTAAAGCAGTTCGCGGGCGCTTCGAAGCTTGCGAAGAAATTTTCGGGCAAGGGCGGCATGCAGGGGCTTGCCTCAATCGCTCAAAGGCAAAATTTACCGAGATAATTTCTCGGTAGAGTTTGCAGATGTTTAAGTTTTAGCCATCTGCAAGTTCTAAAACTTACAAAAATTTAAGGAGAAAAAATGGCAACAGTTGTTAGGCTTACAAGAATCGGAAGAAAGAAGCAGCCTTTTTATCGCATCGTGGTAACGGATAGTAGGAAAAGACGCGACGGCGGCTTCATCGAGACGATCGGCTTTTACAATCCGCTAAAAGATGGCGATAATATCAAATTCGACGCGGAGCGTTTGGCATACTGGAAGAGCGTAGGCGCGAAGTTAAGCGATAGGGTCGCTCAAATCACAAGCAAATAAAATGGTAGAAAATTTTATAAAAGAATACGCAAAGTTGATCGCCGACTATCCGCAGTCCGTTTCTTCGCAAAAGCGGGTTGGTGAAAACTTTACCGAGATCATCGTCTATGCCGACAAGGCCGATACAGGCAAACTCATCGGCAAGGACGGCAAAATGATAAACGCCATAAAGACCGTCATCATCGGCTATAAAGCAAAAGATCCGATCAATTATAAAATTACCGTCAAAGCCAAAGATGCCTGATGATCTTTTGGAGGTCGCAAAGCTCGGTCGGACTATCGGCTTAAAGGGCGCGGTTAAAATTTTTGATCGCAGCGACTTCCCCTCTCAGTTTAAAAAAGGCGCCAAATTTCATCTGCGAAACGGCGAAATTTTAGAAATTCTATCCTTTAGTGGCGCAAATTCTAGCGCTATTTTTAAAAATTACGAAAGCGTAGAAACGGCGGCAAATTTAACTAACCAAATCCTTTACCGAAGCAAAGAGGACACGCGGAAATTTTGCAAATTGCAAAAGGGCGAGTTTTTCTATTTCGATATTATCGGGCTTGAAATTTACGAAGACGGCGCGATTTTAGGGCGCGTAAAGGACATATCGCAGATCGGAAGCGGCTATCTTTTTGAGGTAGAAACGGATGAAAGCTTAATCTCACAGGCTTTGCCGAAAGAATTTTTTATCCCATACGTGGACGCCTATGTGAAAGAAATTTCGCTTAGCGAGCGTAAAATTTTTACACAAAATGCGCGCGCGATTTTGGAAAACTCATGAATTTTATCTTCGTTTCGCTGTTTGAAAATCTCATCGCGCCGTATTTTGAGGACTCTATTTTAAAGCGCGCGGTCGATAAGAAAATAATCTCGACGCATTTTTTTAACCCGAGAAATTTCACGGCAAATCGGTATAAAAAGGTAGATGATTATATGATCGGCGGCGGTGCGGGGCTTTTGATCGGCACGGAGCCGCTTGCCGGGGCGATCGAACACGTAAGAGTTAAATTTAAAAATGCCAAGTTTATCTACCTCTCGCCCGCCGGTAAAAAATTTAATCAAAACGACGCCAAGCGCCTAAGCAGTGAAGAGAGCCTATGCTTTATCTGCGGGCGCTATGAGGGGATTGATGAGCGCATAGTCGAAAGATATGTAGATGAAATTTTTTGCATCGGCGATTTTATCCTTACCGGCGGTGAGCTCGGTGCGCTTTGTATGTGTGATGCTATAAGCCGCAACATAAAGGGTGTTCTGGGTAACGAAAGCTCCCTTGTCGAAGAAAGCTTTGAAGGCGGAATTTTAGAGGCGCCCGCGTTCGCAAAGCCTGATGTTTTTGAAAATTTACCTATAGTTTCAGAGTTTTTAAAGGGTAATCACGCTAAAATGCGCAGCTTAAAAAATCAAATGGCGCTATGCAAAACGAGGTTCTTCCGCCCGGATATGTACCGAAAGATCGCCAGAAATAAAGGAAATTTATGAAAAACAAATATATCCAAGCGTTTGAGGACGCTCAGATCACAAGCAAAAGTGTGCCTGATTTCCGTGCCGGCGACACCTTAAAGGTAGCCATCAGGATTAAAGAGGGCGATAAGAGCAGAATTCAAAATTTTGAAGGCACCTGCATTGCGCGTCGCGGAAACGGCGTAAGCGAGACCTTTATCATCCGCAAGATCGGCGCAAATAGCGTCGGCGTAGAGAGAATTTTCCCGATCTACAGCGAAAGCATCGAAAGTATCGAGGTTCTAAGAAAAGGGCGCGTTCGCCGCGCGAAGCTATTTTACCTACGCGACAGACGCGGTAAAGCGGCTAAAATCAAAGAGCTTCGAAAATAATCCTTTAAATTTACGCTTCCTAATTCAAAAAGCGCCCCTTTTATAATGCGCGAGGTTTTAAAAAATTTCGCGCAAAATCTACTCGCATTAAATCTAAAATTTTACAACTTTTCCATTAAAATTTTTAATTTTAAATCGCCTAAAAATCGTCTTTTCTGATAGAACAAAGATAAAATATATCCTGATTTTATTTGCGTTTAAAAATATTACTATAAAATGCAAATTTTAATTTAGAAAACTCGCGCTAAATTCGAGAATTTGGCCGAGTAAAATTTATTCAGTAAAGAGCGAGATGTGATTTTTTTAGGCATTGACGTAGGATCAACCACTGTTAAAACGGTAGTTTTAAACGAAAAATATGAAATTTTAAGCAAGAGCTACGAGCGGCATTTAGCAAAGCCCAAAGAGCTGGTGCTGGATAAAATTTTGCAAATCCAAAAAACCTATGCAGGCGAGCAATTCAGCGTCGCCATAGCGGGTTCGGCAGGCATGGGTATCGCCAAAAATTGCAAAATTCCGTTCGTCCAAGAGGTTTTCGCTACCTCGCTCGGCGTCAAGCGGATGTTTCCAAAGACCGACGTCGTAATCGAGCTCGGCGGTGAGGATGCTAAAATTTTATTTCTCACGGGCGGACTTGAAGAGCGTATGAACGGCTCATGCGCGGGCGGCACCGGCGCATTTATCGATCAGATGACCAACCTTTTGCATCTGGATATCACGGAGCTCGACCGCCTAAGCTTTGCGGCTAATAAAATTTACCCGATCGCCTCACGTTGTGGCGTATTTGCTAAAAGCGACATTCAGCCGCTACTAAATCAAGGCGTTAGAAAAGAGGATATTTGCGCTAGTATCTACGCCGCGGTCGTCGAGCAGACGATCTCAGGGCTTGCGCAGGGTCGCGAGGTCAAGGGCAATATCCTATTCTTGGGCGGTCCGTTGTTTTTCCTAAAAGGCCTTCAGAAACGCTTTAAAGAGGTGCTAAAGCTCACCGACGAAACCGCGACCTTTCCCGATATCGCGCCTTACTTTGTGGCTTACGGCAGTGCGCTGTACGCAAAAGATATGGGCGAGATGTTAAATCTAGAGGAGACGATCACGCTTTTAAAAAAGGAGCCCGACAGAACCGCGCTGGAAGCCGAGCCGCCGCTTTTCAAAGACAGAGCGGAATTTGACGAGTTCACCGCTCGCCACGCCCGCGCGAGCGTGCCTAAGGTGGATATCCACACCTACAGCGGAGACGCGTATTTGGGCGTGGATTGCGGCAGCACTACGATCAAGGTCGTGTTGATGGGCGCAAACTACGAACTATTGTATAAATTTTACTCCTCCAATAAAGGCGATCCGGTCGATATCCTGCTGCCGCGTCTTAAGGAGCTATACGATCTTTGCGAGGGCCGCATCAAGATCAAGGGCAGCGGCGTTACCGGCTACGGCGAGGATCTCATTAAAACCGCCTTTCGCTTCGATTACGGTATCGTCGAGACGA
>NZ_CALIBH010000018.1 GCF_938045775.1 uncultured Campylobacter sp. | reverse complement strand
CTAGACGCGAGCTAGAACAATACGTGCTAAGCAAAATCGTAGAAGTTGGCGAAAAATAGTTTTAAAATACCGCAAAATTCTATAACACAAAACAGCATTTCAACCCAAGCAAATTTTAAAATTTTATTGCGAAATATGCGGCACGTAGGCAAGACGTAAAAATTCCAGCTCGAAAAGCAAGCAGGTATGATGGATGAATTCCAAATTAAAATTCTATGCCGATACAGCAAAAACTGCACCGTAAATTACGATAGATAAATTTTAATCAAAGCTTATACTTTCCTGCGCCACATTTCGCTACGGCTAAATTTCACTTCATAAAATTTATCTATCGCTTCTTAAATTATAAATCTCGTTCGCTTACTACCGATTTAGCAATCCGTATTATGTAATTGAAGTTATGTTTAACTATTTTAGGGTAAAATCACGCAATATCTAAGGGATAATATTAAATTTAAGAAAAGGATAGTTTATGAAGCTACTTTTTTGCATTATTTTTACGCTTTGCAGCGGTGTTTTTGCGGGCAGTTTGGAGCAGATCAGATCTGCCGGAGTCGTTAAAATCGGTGTTCGTGATGGTAGGCCGCCTTTTAGTGATGAAAAAAGTGGTAATTTCGAAGGCTTTGAAATCAACCTTGCAGATGCTATAGCTAAGAGCATATTCGGCGATAAGCGCGGTAGAGTCGAGTTCGTCCCTTTAAATGCCACCGATAGGATCTCTGCATTACAAAACGATAAGGTAGATCTTGCAGTCGCGACCATCACGATAACGCAAGATAGAAAAAGGCAAATCGACTTTTCTTATCCATATTTTTCGATGAGCTTGGGAGTTTTGACACGTAAAAGCGACGGCATCAAAAGCATAGACGATCTTTCAAACAAAAAAGTCTTAGTAGAGGGTAACGGTACTACGGCAGAAAATTTTTTGTATAAAAATAAAATCCACAATCTAATCCATTGCTCCATTACTACCGAATGCTACGATATGCTTAAGCAAGGCAAAGCCGATGCTTACGTTAACGATAATCTCATTGTACTAGCTTATTCCATTATCGACGACAATTTAGAAGTAGCAATCCAAAATCTAGGCAATCCGGAATTCTTAGGCATCGGGGTGCGCAAAGGCAATACCGAATTGCTTGATCTGATAAATAAAGAGCTTGTTACACTTAGCAAGCAGGGCTTTTTCGAACGTTCTTATGATGAAACTTTTAAGCCATTTTATCAAGGCGCTGCAGATAAAAAATATTTCTTACTAGATGGGCTCTATGCCATATTTTAGGACGAAATTTAGCAGTGTTTTATCTAACGGCTTCGACTAAAACGTCATTTATGATAAGCGGATAATATGCGAAATCCCATTTTAAGGACATAAAATGAAACTACTTTTTATAGCGGCTCTATTTTGTGCGGCGCTTTTTGCCGATAGCCTAGATCAAATCAGACAAAACGGCGTCATTCGCATCGGAGTGCGCGACGCCCATCCGCCGCTTTGCGAGTCAAATGGCGGCAAATTTGAAGGATTTGAAATCGATCTTGCAAACGCGATCGCTAAAGAAATTTTTGGCAAAAAAGAGGGCAAAATCGAGTTCATTCCACTAAGCGTAAATGATAGGATTCCATTTTTAGAGGCAAATAAGCTTGATTTGGTGATCGGTCTATTTAGCATCACCAACGAACGAAAAAGAAAGATCGATTTCTCCCTCCCCTACCTCTCCGTAAATTTGGGCGTATTAACGCGCAAAGCCGACGCTTTTACCGATATCGCGCAGCTTCATGATAAAAAGATCGTATTCGAAGGCGACGCGACGGTAGCCGAGAAATTTTTCAAAACCAAGGGATTTAAAAATTTAGGCCATTGCGCTTCGGCTAAGGAATGCTACGAAATGATTCGAAATGGCGATGCGGACGGCTATATAAACGACAATCTCATCGTGCTTGCATATTCCGTCATCGATGATACTTTGGAAGTGCCGTTTAAAAACCTAGGCCCTAGCGATTTCATCGGCATCGGCGTGCAGAAAGACAACAAAGAACTACTTGATTTCGTCAATGCAGAGCTCATCAAGCTAAGCAAAGAGGGCTTTTTCAAAAAGGCCTACGAGCAGAGCTTTGATCCATTCTATCGCGGTACGGCAGATAAGAAATATTTTCTGCTAGATGGAATTTATAATATGCTCTAAGAGCTTGCTTTAAATTTTGAGTCCGGCTTTTAGAATTTTAGTAAATAAAATTTCCCGCTTCGTTTGAAGGCGGAAGAGAGATTAAATTTAAGGATTTGCCATGAAATTGCTTCTTGCAATGTTGCTACCATTTATCGTTGCTTTCGCCGATAGTTTGGAACAGATCAGATCAAAAGGCGTCGTTCGCATCGGCGTTTACGACGGACAGCCTCCTTTTAGCGAGCTAAACGATGGAACTTTCGAGGGCTTTGAAGTTACGATGGCGCAGGCCATAGCAAATGATCTTTTCGGCGAAAAAGGCGGCAGAATCGAGCTTGTACCGATGAAGGTCGAGGATAGAATTCCAGCACTAGTAAACAACCGCGTAGATATCGTCATCGCTACGATTACCATTACGCCTGAACGCGCGCAGCAGATCGATTTTTCAACACCGTATTTTTCGGTAAATCTTGGAGTTTTAACCCGCAAGGCCGATAGAATAAAATCCTTAGCCGATCTGCGAGAGAAAAGAATTTTGCTCGAAAGCGGCGGTACAGGCGAGGCATTTTTTAAACAAGAAGGCTTTGGAAATTTTACATTTTGCAAGATTGCCAGGGAGTGCTACCGCATGCTAAAAGACGGCGACGTGGACGCCTACGCGACCGATAATCTAATCGCAATGGCATATCCGGTAGTCGATAGCGAGGTAGAAGTACCGCTTAAAACTCTAGGCAAGCCCGATTTTATGGGTATTGGCGTTCAGAAAGGCAATAAAGAGCTACTGGATTTCGTCAATGCAGAGCTTATAAAGCTAAGCAAAGAAGGTTTTTTTGAAAAGGCGTACGAAGGGACTTTTAATCCATTTTATCACGGCGCTGCGGATAAAAGATATTTCTTGCTAGATGGAATTTACAGCTTCTTGTAGGATTTGCGGCTTATCTTAAAATTTATCACGCAAGATTTATCGCGTAAATTCTATCTCCTGCTTGCTATGCTTTAGCTCTTGTAGCATGGATCACATAAAATTTATCGCGTAATTTTGCTTGTTTAAATTTTTCAAAAAAGCTTTTTCGCGGGCGAAACGGCACTTATATAAAATTCCGCTCGCTTAAAATTTATCTTGCATAAATTCTACTGAGTTTTGAGGTACTACGGAGCGAATTTTGATTTTCGTTTGAAATTTATCCTGCATAAATTTTACCGCAGCTTGAAATTGCCAGAATTAATTTAGCTCAGATTTTCATTATTTCAAATTTTACTCAGAATCTCTTTACTAGGATTTTTTTACCTCTTGCAATCCGCTCAAAATACCCCCCCTCTAAAAAGGGGTAAATTTTACAGTCAAGAATTTATTCTGCACAAAGAGTGAATTTTTTTACTACTTAAAATTACAAATGCAGCCCCCTCTGTCAAAGACTAACCAGCGCTTCTTTAAAATTTCATATTGCAAACTGATCTATTTTTATGTATAATCGCAAACTTTACGAATTTCAAAGGATCAATATATGAAAAAATCCATCTGCTCCTCTATGCTTAGCCTCGCAGCGGTGCTCGCACTAGCGCCCGCACAAGCGCTTTGTAACGCAGATTCTAATCCGCCGCTTATCCACACCCACAATAATCTATATTCGGCAGGATTTAGCGGCAATACTAGCGGCAGCGGAAGCACCAGCCCAAATGGCAATATTACGACGATTACGGGTGTTCCAAGCGGCGGGACGGACTACTCTGGCAGCGTGATTTACGGCGGAGGAAGCGGCGACGGGATTGCGGGCTTTACCGAGTTAAACTCCGCCTCCAACAATAGACTTACGATTAGAGGCGCAAACGCTTACGTGGGTATCGCAATAGGCGCCGAGGCCAAGGGTGTATCTGATAATTACGTGAGCTTGGAAAACGGCTCTAAGGTAAATTTGGTCGTGGGCGGGCAAGGCATAGCGGCGTCTAAAACAGGCAACGAAGGCGAAGCGACGCGGAATCAGGTTTTTGTAAAATACGGCGCCGAAATTACGGGAAATGCCGATAACTTCGGCGGTAATGCAAGCAGACATTACAATATCATCGGCGGCAGAAGCGGAGCGGACAAAAAAGCCTCCTCTAACGCCGTAACGATCGACGGAGGCACTATTGGCAACAGCTCCGTTAAAAATGTAATCGTAGGCGGTATAGTAAGCGGTGGCGGTAATGCCGTATCAAATAGAATAACTATCAAAAGCGGCACATTTAGAGGAAGCTTTGATATATTCGGCGCTCAATCCTCCACGGGGCAAAGTAACTCTAATAGCGTCAATATAACGGCACCTTATTACGGCGGCACAAGCACTATTACTTTAAGCGGTAGTGGTAGAATTTGGGGCGCAGCGGGCGGAAGCGGAAACTCTAGCGCAAACTCCGTATCCATAAGCGCAAAGCTAAAAGCGCAAAATTACCAAGTAGTAGGCGGTCAAGCAAATAGCACTAGCGTAATGAGCGCAAATCGCGTAGAAATCAACAACGACGATGCAATCGTAGGCAGCGTCACAGGCTCTTTGGGCGGCGCCTCAAGCTCGCGAAGCGTAGTTGATCTTATAAAAGGTACAGTAAAAGGTGATGTCGCGGCAGCAAGCGGCATTGCAGGCGAATCGGATGGCGATAGAGTTACTCTAGGAGCGTTAGACTCCAACAAAGGCGTACACATCGGAGGCAATGTCTATGGCGCACGTGCGGGAAGCGTCAAAAACGCAGTCGTTTATATCAATAAAGAAAGAACGACGATAGCAGGAGACGTCTTTGCGGGCTACGCTACAAGCGGCAGCGTCGAGAATAGCAACGTAAATTTTAGAGGCGGCACGATAAGCGGTACAATCTACGGCAGCAATAAGAATTCAGATAAAACTAATACGTTGCATATCGAAAATTGGGTCGGCGGCGGCATTAAAAAAGCTAAAGACATTAAAAATTTCGGCTCTATAAATTTTCACGATCTATATTCTACTACCGAAGCCGATGCGCCACTTACTCTAACCACTGGCGGCAATACGAATTTAAACGATACAAAGATAGAGGGTATAAAATCAGATCTTGGCGAAGGAAAGTACTATCTGATACATAATTCAGGCGGCGGCACGATTACTAGAGCCGCACAAATCGTGCAAGATAATCAAATTTATACGATTACCGACAAAGACCACTATCAAATCACCGGCACTACGATCGAGGTCGAAAACAGCAAGAATTTAATCATGCAAAAGGGCACGCTAACTCGCTCTTGGATAGACCCCAACTTCGATCAAAGCGAGCTAATGCAAAATCAAAATTCTAACAAGGCTGCGGGCGCTACTGAGCTATTCGGCAATAAAGGAAACACCGTAATAGTAAAGGAGAATGCAGGCAATCTAGGCGGCAAAAACATAAGCTCGGGCAGAGACGACGCTACGGACGGAAGCAATAGCATCCACGATAACTACGCCAAGATCAAGGGCGGAAGCAACATAGGTGAGATCGACGGAGGATACTCAAATTCCGCTACCTCGCAAGAAATTTATAATAACCACGTAACTTTCGAAGCAAGCGGAATAGACGTGGGGTACGTAAATGCGGGCATCACTCATAGCAGTAGCGGAGGCGGGAACGTCCACGATAATAGCGTAACTACGAATGCTACGATAATCCACAATAGCATTTACGGCGGCAATACTAGCAACGGGGAAGCTAAATCCAATATCGTAACTATAAACAACGGCAGCGTAGGAGCAATGGCGGTAGGCGGCAAGGGAAACAGCACGATTTCCAACACCATAACTCTTAACTCGGTAAACGTAGGCGGAAGCGTATATGGTGGAAAGGCTAGCGGCGCTGCTTCCTCCAACACTGTAAATTTAAACGGCAACACGCAGATCGCCGGCAACGTCTACGCAGCGGAAGCCGTTAGCGGCAGCAACAACGTAGTAAATTTCAGAAGCGGCAGCGTAGCAGGCACGATATACGGCGTATCTAGTGCAAACGCTAGCAATTCGGGCAATAGCCTAAATATCCTATCTTCAAACTCCGGCAATGGCCTAAATGCAGGGAATTTTGCAAATTTCAATAAATTGGAATTTAACCTAGCCTCCCTTGGCGAGATTGAAAACGACGTTTCATCAAATGCTAAAAGAGCTTTAAGCTTGACGGGCTCCGGCAATACCGATCTAAGCGGTACCGATATATTTGTGAATTCCGCAAGCGAATTTAACGCTTTAAACAATGCAAGCTATCCAGATGGCGATAATAAGAAATACACACTTGCCTATAAAAGCGGAGGCGGTAAATTTACCGGATATGATCCACGCTTTAAAGACAAGGGCTACGTAACTCAGCTAAATAAAAACTATGTCATAAAGGATGCCAATACCTTTAGCAGAAACATAGGCGGTATGCATATAAGCGAGGATGAGCGGGAGCTTTATATTCAAAAGCTTATTAAGACTAACGAGAGCATAAATGGAGACTTTGATGCGGATGAGCTGCAGAAGTATCTTGGTGCCGGCGGTCTTAACGGAAATAACATAGATATAGGCAAAGCGGGGGAAGATAAGAATTTTAACGGTAGAAATATCCATGCAGCAGGCGCAAATAATACGTTAAATTTTATCAGCGGTCACAATGTAGGCGTAATAAGCGCAAGCGGTGGAGGTAACACCCTTAACATAGGAGCTAGCAATAGCTCTCCTGCTGTAGTAAATTCCTTAAGCGCTAAAAATATTAGCGGTTTTGACAGGCTAAACTTCTTTCTTCCTAACTCTATTAGAGCAGGCGATAGCGTACTTACCCTAAGCGACCCTACTGCCAATACCGATCTAAGCAACGTCGGCAATATCACCGCTTATATAAGCGGAGTAAGCGGTCCGTTAAGTCCAAGCAGCGAGATTCATCTGATAAACAAGCAAGGAAGCGGCAGCCTTATAGCTCCTAACGCAGCCAATATGCACGCAACGTTAAATGTAGGGGTAAGTCTAAGCTATAACCCTAAAATTTATCAAAGCGGCAATTA
>NZ_CALIBH010000017.1 GCF_938045775.1 uncultured Campylobacter sp. | reverse complement strand
TGCGGATTTTCAAGCGATCTTGATTTTGCGCTAAATTTTGGATTTGATTGCGCTAACAATAATGCCGACGGACGTTGCTCCACAGCTACCGCTGGCAGAACTGGCGGAAATACAAATTATGTACCGTATCCCGATAGGGCTAATGTTATCTACAATATTCCTGGCGGTACGCAGTTTTTTGCTAGCAATTCTAACGAGTGTCTAGGCGCTACGGGATATGATAGTAGATGCTATAAATATAACGTAAGAACTCTAAGTACCACTATAACCGGTGGAAGAAGAGACTGGAATGAGGCCGCTTCCGCCGGTGATGCGGGCTACGGTATGCCTATACCGCTTAGTATCGCCCTTAATTACTATTCAGATGCTACCCTAAGAGGTGGACTTATCAATAGGCCGCAAGGCGGTACGGGAATCAGGTATGACTCGAAGTCGGATCAATTTAGAATTTTGGCGCAAGGATTTAGAGAGGGGCAAACTCCTGACTCGACTGTATATTTCAACTTCGATAGAATGCATAAAACCCCTAGCACGCCAGTACTGATCTATGCTAGCGACTTCGATATTCAAGACGGAACCGCTCTTAAGACTTTTGGAAAGTTTTGGCCGTCTAAATTCGATAGTTCATATAAGGCCATCTCAGATACTAGCTCCGAAGATTATAATAAAGATGATATAAAGCTGTCTAAGGAGGATTTTGATGTTTTCATCACTAGAAAGGTTAGCGAGACCAAAGCTGCAAGCAAAGCTGCTTATATAGCCGCTGCTAATTCCAATAGTAAGACCTATGCAACAGGTAAAACCGTTATAGACTTTAGCGATAACGTAGGTACCTATGCGTTATTTGTCTACGGCACATCTTATGATAAGAGCCTAGGATCCAGAGTCTATCAAGCTACTACTAGAACCGGGGTAACCGTACCTATTTACACGCAGATCTATTGCGGCAGAAACGATAGGTGCGCGAATATGCCTGCTCCTAACGCAGATCTCGCCTATGAGGCTCCCGGCTCGAATATATTTACCGTCTTAGCGGCCCAGGATTCTAGTTTGACAGATTTTACTAAGTTCGTAGTAAATACAAGAGCTACTCTAAACGATATAGGAGCGGAATTTGTAAGTGCTTATACTAGCTTTACGCCTACTAGCGTGAGTGTTCGTAGAGGTAACGTAGTAAGTGACGGTAGAGAGGATATAGATATTAGGGCTACCGCACCGGGTCAGGCTACGATACGTATTGAAACTAATCCATGGCTTATCCATACGCCTGCCGGAAATCAAAATACTATGTTTACTGTAGCCGGTGGAGGAGCATATTCTAGTAGGTATCCTGGCGTGCCACAGTATTTTAACCCTCTTACCGTAAACGTAAGGGCCGCTAGACCTACAGTCTGGGGCGGTGAAGGTCAGGTTAAATCAGGTACGAAAGACGATGTAGGATCGTTTGCCGGTGGTAGCACGTCGGATAACAGTACGAGCGATACTTCTACGAAGAAGCTAGATACGGGCAACGTTCGTGATATCTACAATCAAAAGACCGATTGGTAGCGTTCGTGCTAAGTTCGCAATGCAAAGGCTAGCCTTCAGGCTAGCCTTTTTTTATGGGTCGAATTTCGGTTTTATTGGCGACAGATTTTTTAAAATTATACTTTGCAAATTTTTGCCTGAAAATTTCGTGAGATA
Source organism: uncultured Campylobacter sp. (assembly GCF_938045775.1). Lineage (GTDB taxonomy): Bacteria > Campylobacterota > Campylobacteria > Campylobacterales > Campylobacteraceae > Campylobacter_B. The sequence continues at coordinate 3,188 of NZ_CALIBH010000017.1, read as the reverse complement.
GAATTTTCTTAAATTTTAAATCACGAAATTTTGCTGCGAAGCTTAGCGGTAAATTTTACTTACTAAGATTTGCGCGTCGTAATGGCATATAATTTTATGCGCTAATTTCAATTGGTAGAATTCAAAGCAAAATCTCGTATGAGGGATCCCTCCTATTGCTTATTAAAATTCTCAGCCGTTAGCATTGCAAGTTTCGTGCAACGTGATCATGCAAAGCTTGTTGTAAATTTTTTATTGCGCGAGATTTTACATTTCAATACAGCCGCAGAATTTCCGTTCGTAAATAGCGTCTAATTCTTGCCGTCAAACTCCGTTGTGGCAACGCATGCCACTTAATAATTTTTTAAAATTCTATCGCCCGTAGCGGCTTACGAATTTTACTTCGTTGTATAAATTTTTAGTTCGTAAATATCGCCTCCTCATTTACCCATTTTTAAATGAAATTTCGGCACAATGCGGCTTAAAATTTCATCAGGGAAAGCCACTTGAAAACAAAAAATATCAGAAATTTCAGCATCATCGCGCATATCGACCACGGCAAATCCACGCTTGCAGACCGCCTGATTAGCGAGTGCAACGCCGTCGAGGCGCGCCAGATGAGCAGCCAGATCATGGATACGATGGATATCGAAAAGGAGCGCGGCATCACGATCAAGGCGCAGTCCGTGCGGCTCGAGTATGAGCTTGGCGGAGAGAAATACGTTTTAAATTTAATCGACACTCCGGGCCACGTGGATTTTAGCTACGAGGTCTCTCGCTCGCTGGCTAGCTGCGAGGGGGCGATCCTCGTCGTGGACGCGAGCCAGGGCGTGCAGGCGCAGACCATCGCAAATGTCTATATCGCGCTGCAGCACAACCTCGAAATCATCCCCGTGCTCAATAAAATCGATCTGCCCGCCGCCGATCCGCAGCGCGTAAAAGAGGAGATCGAGCACGTCATCGGGCTTGATTGCAGCAGCGCGATCGAGGTCAGCGCCAAAACGGGCGTGGGCATCAAGGAGCTTTTAGAGGCGATAATCACTCGCATCCCCGCGCCCAAAACGGACGACGCCGCGCCGCTTAAGGCGCTCATCTACGACAGCTGGTTCGATAACTACCTAGGCGCGCTCGCGCTTGCGAGGCTATATGACGGCGTGCTGAAAAAGGGCGACGAGGTCTATATCATGGGTAGCGAGAACCGCCACGAGGTGCTTGATCTGATGTATCCCAATCCGCTTGCGCCCGCCAAAACTCGCGAGCTTAGCAGCGGCGAAGTGGGCATCGTAGTAATGGGGCTAAAAAACGTCGCCGACGTGCAGGTGGGCGATACGATCACGCTTTTTAAAAATCGCGCCGTCGCGCCCGTGGGCGGCTTTGAGAAGGCAAAGCCCTTCGTGTTTGCGGGCATCTATCCCGTGCAGACCGATAAATTTGAAGATCTGCGCGACGCTTTGGATAAGCTCAGCCTAAACGACAGCTCGCTTAGCTATGAGCCCGAGACGTCGCTCGCGCTAGGGTTCGGCTTTCGCGTCGGGTTTTTGGGGCTACTGCATATGGAGGTCGTGAAGGAGCGGCTCGAGCGCGAGTTTGATCTCGATCTCATCGCTACGGCGCCGACCGTCACATACGCCGTGTATCTCACGGACGGCTCGTGCGTGCGGATACATAGCCCCAGCGAACTTCCCGCGCCAAATTTCATCGAGCGTATCGAAGAGCCCTATGTCAGGGCGACCATCATCACCCCGAGCGAGTTTTTGGGCAATCTCATCAGCCTTTTGAATTTACGCCGAGGCATCCAAACCAAGATGGATTACATCACGCCTGAGCGCGTCCTGCTCGAATACGACGTGCCTACAAACGAGATCATAATGGACTTTTACGACAAGCTCAAGTCCTGCACCAAGGGCTATGCGAGCTTCGATTACGAGCCGATCGATTACAGGCGTGGCGATCTAGTCAAGCTCGACATCCGCGTCGCGGGCGAAGCGGTCGATGCGCTCTCGATCATCGTGCCCGCCTCAAAGGCCGAATCCAAGGGGCGCGACCTCGTCAAAGCGATGAAGGAGATCGTACCGCGGCAGCTTTTTGAGGTCGCGATCCAAGCAAGCATCGGCAACAAGATCATCGCGCGCGAAAATGTCCGCGCCATGGGCAAAAACGTGACCGCCAAGTGCTACGGCGGCGATATCACGCGCAAGCGCAAGCTCCTCGAAAAGCAAAAAGAGGGCAAGAAGCGCATGAAAGCAATCGGCAAGGTAAATCTGCCGAGCGAGGCGTTTTTAAGCGTGCTAAAGATCGATTAAATTTGGCATGCGGATGGTCCAAATTTCATCTTTTGTCGCGCGGCCGTAAAATTTGCTTTTAAATTTTAACGATCGCTCGGGCGTTTAAATTTAGCAGCTCGCCGTTCGGTATGAAATTTCGTCTTTAAATTTCGCGATCCTAAGAGACGATTTAAATTTTATGACTGCGCGGCTTTTAAACTCTATCGCTTGCCATCCGAGCTGATACATTCGCTGCTGCGCGCCCATTTTGCGCCGCTTTAAACTCTAGCGTTTATGGCTCGGTCGTAAAATTCTGCTGCTTGCCGTTAGGCTAAAATTTCGCCTTTCAAATTTAACGATCCTGCGGGCGGTCTGAATTTTGCCGCCCGCTGACTATTATAGTCGCGTCCGCGGCTCGGCTATAAAATTTTATTCCGACGGCGTCCTGCTATAAATTTTACCTGCTGCGGTTTTGTAAATTTGATTAAATTTTTACTGCGCGCCGCGTTTAAATTCCATAGTGCGAGCTTTTATAGCAAAACAGCGTGCGCGACGTATAAGAGGGCGAAGCGATAAATTCCACAGAAGCGTTAAATTTATCGATGCAAGATCAAGGGAGAAAAATGAAATTTTTAGACCGCTTAGGCGTGGATAGCAGCAGCTTTATTGATCTATTTTCGGCGTGTTTAGGTTGCGGCGCAAGGGTGCAAGAGGCGCGCTCGAAGCTGATCGTAAAGGGCAGGCGCCGGTCTGTGGATCTAAAGCGCGGCGAGATCGGTTTCGGCGATGATGCGCCGCACACCATTTGATATATCGGCAGCGAAGCAAACGCCAGCCGCACGTGGCTGTGGGGATACGAAAACATAAACCGCCTTGATGAGCGGCTGCTCACCCTTGCGCGAGATGTGCGCGACTTCGGCTTGCGGCACGGGCTAGAGGAGCTTA
>NZ_CALIBH010000016.1 GCF_938045775.1 uncultured Campylobacter sp. | reverse complement strand
CGCACGTGATCCACGCGCTGCCAATCACGTTTGGTTTCAAAGTCGCTATGTGGGCGCAGGAGATCAAGCGTAGCTTGCAACGCTTGGAAGAGATTAAGCCGCGATTATTCGTAGGGCAACTTAGCGGCGCCGTGGGCACGCTAGCAAGCCAGGAAGGCAAGGGTTTTGAGATGCAAAAGCTGATGTTTGAAGATCTTGGCTTAAACGTACCCATCATATCCTGGCATCCAAGCCGCGATCATATCGCGGAATTCGTAGCTTTGCAGGCGCTCATCGCAGGCACGATCGGACGTATCGCGCATGAAATTTTAAGTCTTCAGCGTACCGAAATTTGCGAGGTCGAAGAGCCGTTTTTTATGGGTAAAGTGGGTAGCTCTACGATGCCGCATAAGCGTAACCCGCAGGTTTGCGAGAGCGTCATTGCGCTTACTAAGATCGTGCGTGCTCAAGCGCCTCTTGCGGTCGAGGCTATGGAGTGCGAAAATGAGCGAGATTGGGGTTGCGAAGCCGTCGAATGGGACTGCATACCGCATGCTAGCGTATGCCTAGCCGCGGCGCTTGAGAAGCAAAACGATATTTTGGAAAATTTGATTGTCTATCCGCAGCATATGCGCCGCAACCTAGACGCGCTAAAGGGTGCTATGTTAAGCGAAGCCGTGATGCTGCACCTAGGCGAAAAGCTCGGTAGGATGAGTGCTCACGAGATCGTCTATGAGGTATGCATGAAGGCTTTCACCGACGGCAAGCCGGTCATCGACGATCTGCTCGAGCGTGAAGAGGTCGCCAAATACTTTAGTCGCGCCGATTTGGAAAAGATCATGAATCCAGAACTTTATACGGGCGAGAGTGCGGCGTTTGTGGATAGGGTTTTGGCGGATAGCAAGAGGTAGGCGGAGCTTTTGTTCTGCTTCATTGCAAAAGGCAGGTCGTCGCGGCGCGCAAAAAGCGCGCCCACTCTGCTCGCTCATTTTGCGTAGCAGAAACGGCTCGCGATCGCGGCGTAAAATCGGCTTTAAATTCGCACGGCTTTACACGGCACGGCTACCGCAGCAGCTGCTGGTAAAATTTCATAAAATTTTACCGAAGTTCGCGCAGCGCGTGAAATTTAAAGCGACTTTGAATCGCGGTGGAATTTTACGCCGCACGCCGCGAAATAGAGAATTTAAAATTCTCCAAATTTGCTGCGCGCCGCAGGTAGCAAGCTGCACGGCGGAGAATTTAAAATTTCGTCTAGTTTGCCGTTAGCTTGAAGCGATTAAATTTAAAGCCTCGCCGCCGTTTAGGCTAAATTTACGGCAGGACAAATGAGGCAAAATAAAATCAAGGGGTCATTATGAATCCGAAATTTATAAAATTCTTAGCGCTTATCGCAGTCGGCGCGGCGATCTGGTTTTGCCCGCACCCGCAAGCGGTAAGCGCGCAGGCCTGGCATCTATTTGCCATCGTGGTGGTGGCGATTTTAGGGCTCATACTTCAGCCTATTCCGATCGGCGCGATTGCCTTCATCGGCGTTACGGTTGCGGTTTTGACAAAAGTTTTAAAACCTGCCGATGCCCTGGGCGGCTTCGGCAATACGACGATCTGGCTTATCTTTTGCGCTTTTATTCTAGCGAGAGGTTTTATAAAGACGGGGCTTGGGCGTAGGATCGCGTATAAAATCATCTCCCTAATTGGAGATAGTACTCTTAAGATCGGCTATTCTATCGTGATTAGCGAGTTTATCATTTCGCCCGCGATGCCTTCTGCGGGAGCGAGAGCGGGCGGCGTACTCTTTCCGATCGTAAAAGGGCTAAGCAGCGCGCTGGGTTCTGAACCGGGCGATTCCAGGCGCAGAGCGGGTGCGTATTTGATGCAGACGCTTTGGCAAAGCAACGGTATCACGAACGCAATGTTTCTAACCTCGATGGCGGGTAATCCTTTCATCGCAAAGCTCGCCGCCGATACGCTAGGTATTCAAATTTCATGGTCTTTGTGGGCGATGGGCGCTATCGTGCCGGGGCTTGTATCGCTTGCTTTGATGCCGAGCTTGCTTTATAAAATTTGTGCGCCCGAGCTTAAAAAATATCCGCAGGCAAAACAGATCGCAAGTCAAGAGTTAGCCGCTATGGGCGCGATGAGCTACGGCGAAAAAGTGGTCGTAGGCGTGTTTGTTTGCGCGCTCGCACTTTGGGCTACGGGCGGGCTAACGGGCATCGGCGCTACGACAGTGGGGATGCTTGCCATTTGCGCGCTGGTGCTAAGCGATGTGTTGTCGTGGCAGGATGTGCTCGGTGAAAAAGGCGGCTGGGATACGCTCATTTGGATGGGCTCGCTTGCGGGAGGACTTAGTAAGCTAGGTCTGGTTAAGTGGTTTGCAGACTTCGTAGCTGCTGGCGTCAGCGGAATCCCATGGATCGCCGCACTTGGAATTTTGCTTTTGGTATATGTCTATTCGCACTATCTTTTTGCTAGCCTCACGGCACACATCGCCGCGATGTATGCGACCTTTGCTGCGGTTGCTGTAGCTGCGGGAGCGCCTGCGTA
>NZ_CALIBH010000015.1 GCF_938045775.1 uncultured Campylobacter sp. | reverse complement strand
AAGCTGGACGCTATGAGCGTCGAGGATCGCGAGAAATTCCTAGACGAGTTTAGAAAAAACTATAACGCTCAGGCGGGCAAGCTAAGCGTCGAGCAGGCGGATAGGCTGGATATCGAGCTTAAAGACCGCGGCAATTTCGGCAAATTTAAAAGGACCGCTCACGGGTTTGGCCCGCACAGATCGCAGGCGGCTCCAGGAGAGTGCGGCCATATGCCGCATAAAGGGATGGGTGACGACGCGGGTCCGGCAATGCCGCCAAGAGACGCGATGCCGTGCAATCAAAACGCTGGCGAAGCTGTGTGCCCTATGACGCAGCAATAGCCGTCCGTGCGCAAGCTATTTAGTTCCGCGCGATATTTGCGCGGAATTTTGTTTTAACAGATCACGGCGTAGAAATTTTAAAATTTAGCTTTGGAGCCTATGCGGCATAGCGCCGATGAAATTTCGCAAAATTTTATCGGTGCAGGCGAGGTTTTGAAATTCTGCGCCGTAAATTTTATGTTGCGGAATTTAGAATTTCGTAGCGGCGGAATTTTAAAGCCCAGTGTTTTACCTGTAAATTTTAAAATTCCGCGGCGCGAAAATTTTATATCGTAAAATTTTAGTTTCTTGCGCCGCGCGAATAATACTAGGCGAGCAATCTTACAAGCCTAAATTTAGTAAGCATACTTTTAAGCTAAGACGCGCTGTTTCGCTGCGATAAAATTTTGCCGTGAAATTTCGCAATTAAATTTTACGTGGAATTTCACAGGGTATAATTTCAAAAATTCTACGCAAGGAGGCGGGCTATGGCAAGAGTTTTGATCGTCGAGGACGAGGGGATGCTGCTAGATATGATGTGCACCTACATGCGCGGCGCGGGACACGAGGTAAGCGGTAGCAAAAGCTACGACGAGGCGCTCTCTTTAGCGTACGAAAAGAGCTTCGATCTGTGGATCTTCGACGTCAAAATCATCGACGGAAACGGCTTTGCGCTACTTCGCGAGCTGCGCGAGGCCGGGCGCGGCGCATCGTGTATTTTCACGACGTCGCTAAACACTCTGCAAGACGTCGAAAGCGGCTTTAAAAGCGGCTGCGACGACTACCTTAAAAAGCCTTTCGAGCTAAAAGAGCTAGCCCTGCGCGCGGATAATCTACTAAAGCGCACCTTCGTCCACAACGCCGCCAGACGCGAAAATATCGGCGGAAGTTTTAGCTTCGATATGGCTCAGCACGCGCTATATCATGCAGACAGGCTCGTGTCGATGCCGCAAAAGCAGGCGCGGCTTCTTGCTCTGCTTCTGAAAAACCGCGATAAATTCCTTAGTAAGGATGAAATTTTCGCCGCGCTGTGGGACTACGACGAGAGTCCGAGCGAGCTTAGCCTGCGCGTTTATATCGCGGAGCTGCGAAAAATTTTAGGCAAAGATCGCATCATAAACGCCTCCACGCTCGGCTACAAATATATTTAGGAGCGCGCCGTGTCCAAAATGCGTCAAATTCTACCGATTTTTTTGCTCTACACGCTTACTAGCGTCTTGTTTTTGGCGCTGGTAAGCAGCATATTTTACGAGCGGGAGAAGTTTTTTATCGCGGATCGCGATGCCTTTGCGATCAGAGATTTCAAACATGGCTTAGAGGCTAAGCTCGCGCGCGGCGGGCGCCTAAATGAGGGCGATTTCGACGCCATGCAGGCATACGCGGCGGATCTGAATAGCAGCGATGAGATCGCGCGGGATTTCGAGCCGAGGGACGACGCACCGCGCGTGTATATGGAGGGGGCTGACAGGATCGAGCAGTTTAATCTCACTGCCAAGGACGGCACGGAGTATTACGTAGCGATCAAAACGGAGGCGCTTGAGGGCAAGCTAGCAGCGCTGAAGCTCAAAATTTTAGCCGCGAGCGCGCTTGTTTTGGCACTTATTTTGTTGATCGCGTATTTTATCATCCGCCTTTCGCTGCGCCCGCTTTATGAAAAGATCGAATTTTTAAACGGCTTCATCCGCGACACGACGCACGAGATAAAGACGCCTCTTAGCGTGATTTTGATGAGTATCGAGCTTTTTGATACCGAGCCGAAAAAATATCTGGGCAATATCAAGGCGGGCGCAAATACGATAAACGCGCTGTTTGAAGACCTAACCGCACTAAGCTTAAACAAAAGCGGCAGCGGGCGAGAGGTAAATTTAGGCGAGCTACTGCAAAGCCGCATAGAGTATTTCGGCGTCTCTGCGGAGCAAAAGTGCATAAATCTACGCGCCGATCTGCGCCCGGTAGCCTTTTGCGCGGATGAGTTTAAGCTGCGAAAGATCATCGATAATCTGCTTGGCAACGCGATAAAATATTGTGATGAGCTCGGCTGCGTCGAGGTGAGCCTAAGCGAGCGCTCGCTTCGCATAAAAAACAGCGGCGCGGGCATCGCGCGGCAAAATCTGCCGCATATTTTCGAGCTTTACACCCGCTTTGACGAGCGCAACGGCGGCTTTGACATCGGGCTTTTTATCGCCAAAAAATACTGCGACGAGCTCGGGCTTAAAATTTCGTG
>NZ_CALIBH010000014.1 GCF_938045775.1 uncultured Campylobacter sp. | reverse complement strand
ACGCCGCTTACGTGCTGATGCACATGCAAGGAAAGCCGCAAAATATGCAGCTTGCACCAAAATACGACGATCTGATGGGCGAGATAGATGAGTTTTTTGCGCAGAATTTGCAGCAGCTGCGAAGCGAGGGGCTTAAAAAGATCATCCTTGACGTGGGCATCGGCTTTGGCAAGACCGCCGAGCAAAATTTGGTGCTGATTAAAAATTTGCAGCATTTCTTGCACTTCGGCTGCCCGCTGCTCGTGGGCGCGAGCAGAAAGAGCGTTATCGATTTTTACAGCCCCTCTGCGGTCGCGGACAGGCTCGCAGGCTCGCTGTATCTGCACCAGATCGCCGCCTTAAACGGCGCTGCGATCATCCGCACGCACGATGTTTTCGAACACGCTCAAATGCTAAATCTAATGCGCGCGATGGACGCCGCTGCGGTAAAATTTTAGAATTTTGCGGAATTTCACGAAATTCTATATTTTTAACGAGATTTTTGTAAATTTGCCTTATGCGGAATTTTAAAATTCCTCAAGGAAATATTTTAATTCTTTTAAAATTTTGCGAAAGAGCTTTTGCGGAATTTTATCCGCGTTTTATTTTGCGCCTAAGCTTTCGTGCGCTTGCTCGTCGAAACTTATAAAAATTTATAAAATTTCGCTCGATTTATGAGGCGCGTCAAAACAGCGAAGCAGGACGGTATAAATTCTAGCGACGATTGCACGGATTATTTGCTGCGCGAGCCGAGTTATTTCATTTTTGGGCGAAACGAGCGCTTTACGTCAAAGCCCTTGCTAGCGATTTTTATATCATTTGGTATCGTGCCCGCCGGAGCAGAGGCGTCCTTTTTGGCGGATAAAAACTCGACTAAGCTTTGCCAGACAAAGTCGGCATCCAGATAAAACCCCATCGCGTTAAGCTGTGGATTTATCGCTGCGGTGTGAATGTTCTGTGTGAGCTTAAAAAATACGATTGGGGCGCTTAAAATTTCATCTTTGCTTATAATTTTATCGTCGCGAACAATATTTTTTAGCGTCGTTTTGCGCTCGCCCTCTAACGCCACGAGCTGCAGAATCTCCTCGCGCGTAGCCTGCTTGCCGATCATCTTGCTTAGCCACGAGACGATATGGACGCGAAATCCATCGCCAAAGCTCAAAGTTCTGTCCTTCTGATATTGCCTTCTTAACTCCGTCTCGTCAAACTCTAGGCTTGTGTAAGCTTTACCTTGAGAGGCGAAAATATGGACTAAATTTTTGCCGATGAAAATCACGGAGTGAAGCAGGCGCGGCAGTTTATTTACGTCAGTTTTGCTCCAGTTTATAAATTTACCGCCGATAAAGCGGTACCCGCTAAGCTTCCTTTCAAAGACCTTTTTATCGCCCTCGTCAAGCCTCCATAGCTCGTCCGCACTGACTGGAGTAGAGTTTCTACGGTCATAGACCAAAGTCTCGTCAAGCCCGTATTTTGACACCATAAAATCGTAATTATCTTTAAATTTCGAGATAATTTTCATGTTCGTCCCTTAAAATTTTATCTTCCCTAAGTTTCTTAATCGGTGCGCTTTGCGCCGAAACCGAAGCAAAATTTTATCATCGTAAATTCGCACTGCGAACCTCGCAAATTTTACTGCTAAATCGCCAAAATTTATATCGCAAGCTCACGGCTCGCTCAATTTTACCGCGTGTCGGCGAAATGGTAAAATCGAACGAAAAGCGTGCGGCGCGATAAATTTTAAATTTATTTTGCGAGGCGGAGCGGCGGGCAAATTTTACCGCCCGCACCTATCTTAGCGTGTTTAAAAAAGTGTGCGGGCCGCTACCGCT
>NZ_CALIBH010000013.1 GCF_938045775.1 uncultured Campylobacter sp. | reverse complement strand
GCGTCAAAGTAAAAAATTTCCTCAAAATGCACGAAAAAATCCTCGCCTTTGAAGGTGAAATTTTTAAAATTTCGCGCGATTGCCGCCGCGTCAAATTTTAAAAATTCCATCTCAAACCGCTGTGGCTCGCCCTGGCCCGCGGTTTTATTCTCGTAGATCAGATCGTAGATGTCTTTGTCCATTTTGCGCCATCTATCCTCGTATTTGCTCGCTACGGCGGCGTCGCGGTTTTTAAAATGCGAAATTTCGCCCGCTTTGCACTGAACGTAGGGCGAGAGTTTTTGTATCGCGTAGAGGAAGTACTCCTCGCTGTCGGTGCGAAGCTCGAAGCGGCCGCTGCGCCCGAGCGTGCGTGCGATCTGTGAGGCGAACTCGTCACTTATGACGCGGCGGTGCGGCGCGTCGTCCCATGGCACGGGGAAGTGCAAAAACACGCGCTGCAGGCAGCCTGCGGGAAGCAGGCTCAGCAAAACTCGCGCGTCGGTGGCAATAAGCGCAATGTTTTGCAGCCCCTCGCGGATCGCTAGCTTTGCGACCTGTTCGATTGCTGGCTTGTAAATTTCAATGCCGATTAGCAGCGCGTCTTGATTTGAGCGCGCTTGATGAAGCAGGTGTCTGCCCGAGCCGAAGCCGATCTCGATGAAAATTTTATTAAATTTAGAGCTTTTTACGAGGGATAAAATTTCATTCTCGTCCAAAATCAGCGGCGTTTTTTCGGTAAGCGAGCTGTCTTTGAAAGCAAACGCCTGCGAGATGATCCGTCCGCAGAAGCGCTCTTTAAAAATTTCGAGCGCTCGTTGCAGATGGCCGATCTTGGCGGGCTTGGTGATCTTTTCGCCCTTTACTATCACTTTGCCGCCGCTGGGTTTCAGGGTGATAAAAAACTCGCTATCAAAGCTTTTGGTTCGCACGAGCGTTAAATTTCTGCCGCGCGCCGTCTCTAAAAACTCGGTCTCGCCGAATTTCGCAGGCAGCGGCGGCAGACTCACGCTTTGGGTTATGAAATTCGGCAAACTTTATTCTGCCTGCGCTGCGGCAATGACTGCACTAGGCTTGGACAGCTCTCCGTTTTCGGTTTTGACGGTGATGCGGTATTCGTATCCTTCGCCATAATCGATATTGTCGATATATTCAGCGCTAAGTCTGCCGCGAACCTCTTTAATCGTGCTCCACGACTCGCCTCCCTTAGGACGGCGCTCTATTAGATAGGAGCTTACGCGAAGATCCGGATGCGGACGCCAGATGATCTTAACGCGGCCCGGAAGCCCGTAGATCGCCTGCGCAAACGGCACGGACTCTAGCATTTTCGCGGTACTTGCGATAGCGACCGGAGAAGGAGCCGAAACGCCCTTGGCGCCGTATGTGCGCACGGTGTATTTATACGAAGTGCCCGGCTGCAGCCTCGTATCTACGTAGTGAGTGGAGTATGGATCTGCGATGGTGGCGATCTTTTTGGCTTCGCCGCCGCTTGCAGGCGCGCGATAAACGACAAAGCCCAATACGGCGGTATTTGAGTCGTATCTAGGCCACTCAAGCCCGATCTCATCGTCGCTCGTGATCGTCCTGATCCCCTCTACGCGCGGAAGGCTCTCGTCGCTTGCACTAGGCGCGCTAGACATAGCGCAACCACCCGCTAGTATCGCTAAAGTAGCGCTCAACGTTAGTCGGTAAAATTTTTTCATAAATTTCATCCTTTACCTTTTGATTTGTCGTAAAATTTAGAAATTCGCTCGGCAAGCCCGCGCAAATTTTCACCTCTTTGCCGCTTCGCGGATGGATGAAATAGAGCAAATAGGCATGGAGCAAAATCCTGCTAATTTTAGCGTTTTCGCTCTTAAATCCGTATAAATGATCGCCCAAAATGTGCCGATTTATCGAGCTTAAATGCACGCGGATCTGATGCGTGCGGCCCGTGAAGAGCTTTGCTGCGACGAGATTAAAACTCTTTAGACTTAGCGGTGGCAGAATTTGGTTTTGAGCGGGATTTTTAAAATTTAAAAATTTATTCTCGGCGAGATGGGCGGCCTGGGTTTGATCCACACTCATTTTGGCGGTTAAAATTTTATCTGCGTTGCCTGCGCGGCTACTTGGAATTTTATCCGCGCTTTGGATCGGAATTTTATCCGCGCTACGCATGTAATTATTTGAAATTTCATCCGCGTTATCCGCGCGGTTATTTAAAATTTTATCCGCGCCTGCGTAGTCGTTTAAAATTTCATCCATGCCCGCGTTCTTGCTCGCGCTCGATCCGGTAGTTGAAATTTCATCCGTGCCGGCGGCTGGGTCTGCATTTAGAATTTCGTTCCCGCGCACGCTTGCGTCGGTGGCTAAAATTTTACTCATATCTGCGTCCCTGCTAGCGTTTAAAATTTTATCTCCGCCCGTGGACACAGCCAGAATTTTGCCCGCGCCCGTAGTCGCGGCTGAAATTTTTCCCGCATCACCCATTGAAATTTTATCAATATCGCTGTCCGAAATTTTCTCCTCAGTCGAAATTCTACTTTCGCCTGCGTTTGCAGCCAAAATTTTATCGGCGGCTGAAATTTTATCCGCACCCGCGTTCTTGCCCACAGCCGTGCCATCGCCCGCGCTTAAAATTTCATCGCGCTTCTCGGCGTATTTTTGAAGCTCCGCTAGTTCCGCTCCGCTTAAAATTTCATAAAACGCGCTCTTTGCGCTGCGTCCGCCGGGCACGATTCCCATTTTTAGGCGGTTTGCGGGGTTGCGAGCGATCGGACGCTCGATTATGCAGGGCTCTTTCAGCGGCAGGTCGATGAGCGCGAGGTATATCCGCCCCATGCTCTTATCGCTTAGTTGCGCCGAGAGCGCGGCGTGCGCGGCGTTGTTTTTGGCGACGAGCAGGGCGCCGCTGGTGAGCTTATCCAGGCGGTGCACGATGCCCGCGCGAAGCTCGCCGCCGAGCGTGGAAAGCAGATAGCCGCGAGATTTGAGCCAGTCCACGAGCGTGGGTTCTTTGACGCTTGCGGCTGGATGGACGGTAAGACCCGCGGGCTTATTTACCACGAGCAGATCATCGTCTTCGTATAAAATTTCAATATCGAAGTTTAGCCTCTCCGCGTCTATTTGCTGCGGCGCGGGCGCGGGGTAGTCGATGTGCACGAGCTCGCCCGCGGATAGCTTGTAGCCGGGCTTAGTTTGCACGGCTCCGTCCACTTTGACCGCTGCGGATTTGATTAAGCTTGATATTTGATTGCGCGAAATTCCAAGCTGCGAGCTTAAAAAAACGTCGAGCCTTTCGCTGCATTGTGCTATTAGATTATCCAAATTTATACCTTTTTTGGCTATTCTTACGTCAAAATTTTAATTAGGATTAAGCGTTGTTTAAAATTGACAAAAAGATTTTAGCATATTTTGATTTCATTCAACCTTTTTTAATCGTGCCGATAGTGGTTTTTTCATACGTTTTAATAAGCGAGGCAAACGACGTGCTATCCTCGAAGCAGGTGGTATATTTCGGCGTCGGATTTGCCGTTTTTACGCTGTTTTTTCTCTTTCCGATACGCAAATTTTTATATCTCATACCGATATTTTATTGGATCAATATCATATTGCTGCTCAGCGTCGATTTTTTCGGCGTTAGTAAGCTAGGAGCGAGGCGCTGGCTGGAGATCCCTTTCGTGCATTTTACGCTGCAGCCCAGCGAGGTGATGAAGCCCGCGTTTATCCTGATGCTGATGTATCTGATACATAAAAATCCGCCGCCGAAAAACGGCTATGGGCTGAAGGATTTTTTGCGCCTTAGCTTTTACATACTTCTGCCTTTTGTTCTGATCGCGAAAGAGCCCGATCTAGGCACCGCCGCGATACTTTTTTTGACCGGATTTGCGATCCTTTTCATCATCGGCGTCGATAAAAAAATTTGGCTCACGCTGATCATCGTTTTTGTGGCCAGCTCGCCGATTTTGTACGAAAACATGCACGATTATCAAAAAAAGCGCATCGCCGATTTCATCAGCGAGGAGCCCAATTACCAGGTCAAGCAGGCGATCATCGCTATCGGAAACGGCGGCATCTACGGCAAGGATAGGGATGAAGCGACACAGACGCACTTTAAATTCTTGCCGATTGCGACGAGCGATTTTATCTTCGCTTATACGATCGAGCGCTTCGGCTTCGTGGGGGCTGCCGCGCTGATCGCGCTGTATGCGCTGCTGATACTGCATCTGCTGAGCCTGAACTACGATTTTAAAAGCGATTATCTGATACGGGTCTTTACGAGCGCGCTTGCCTCGCTCATTTTCATTTATACAGGCGTTAATATCTCGATGGTGGTAGGTTTCGCGCCCGTCGTTGGCGTGCCGCTGCCGTTTTTCAGCTACGGCGGCAGCAGCTTTATCACCTTTATGATCCTCTTTGGAATTTTACAAAATTTGCTGACGTTTAGGATGAAGGATAACTACAAGACCTATAAGATCAGGATGTAAATTTAGCCCGTGCGGATAAATTTTGAAATTTTACAAAATCGCGCGAGTTTATTTTGAGTTTCGGCGGCGAAATTTTAAGCGGGGCACTAAATTTTAAAACTCGCTATAAAATCACGCCGATGCCGAGCGTAAAGACCACCGCGAAAAAGGCGTATGTAAAGGCAAATTCCAAAGTTTGCGAATTAAAAAATCCGTAGTACAAAACGCTCGTGAAAAATCCGCCCACGAAGGCTACGGCAAAGATCCCGATCCGCGCTGCGACGGGCCTTGCGCCGCAAAATTTGTATAGATAAAAAACCCCGCAGAAGCTGATCGCAAACCAGATCATCGCAGGCACCGGCCCGCTTATGCCTA
>NZ_CALIBH010000012.1 GCF_938045775.1 uncultured Campylobacter sp. | reverse complement strand
TGGTCGGATTGGTCGGATTGGTCGGATTGGTCGGATTGGTCGGATTGGTCGGATTTCGGCGCGCCGGGTTCGTCCCGCGAAATTTCATTAAATTCTGCGTAAAATTCTACGCAGAAATTCGGCGCGAAACCCATGCAGGTTTAGCATTTGAGATTTTGCTCGCGAAATTCCGCGCAAAAACCAAGCGCGAGATCTTAAACCGAGCCGTCCGCGAGCTTGCGAGCTCATCGCGGCGAGATTTAAAATTTCATAACGCGTGGGCTCGTCGTGAAATTTAAAATTTCACGCGGCCGCGCACAGTGTCATGTGTCGCTACGAGATTCTAAATTTCATGTCGAGCGCACCGTGAAATTAATCCGTCAGTCGCGCAGCAGATCGCCGCATGATCTAAAATTCGCGCTTGCGCCGCGACATGCACCGCCGCGAGTTGAATTACGCGGCAGGCGAGCTAAATTTTACGCTCGTGCGATCAGTCATGTTGACGGAGGTTTGCGGCACCCAGATTAAATTTTGCCAACCACTGTGCATCGCCTGCGGTGGGCGCGGATGCCTAATCCGCTCTGCTTGCAAAGGCGTAGGCGGCTATAGCTGCGCGACATCGTAGAGCTAAATTTTACGAGCCGCTGCGTCACGGCAATGAAATTTTGCGCCGTGCTGCTAGCTGCGAACTGAATTTGTGCGACGACTGTATGCCGCTGCACGCTTGTAAATTAAATTGCACTCCACGCACCCGTCGCCTGATTGTCGCGGGATTGAAATTTGCGTGCCGCTTATCGCAGAATTTTAGGTCGCTGCACGCCGCGCCATAGTTGTCGTGAAATTTTAAATTGCATGTCGTACGCACGAGCTAGCCGTGAAATTTAAAATTTTATGCAGGCGTGGAATTTGCTTCGCGTTACGCTGTGTCGTACATCATCGCGAGCCAAATTATGCGCTGCTGCGGAATTAAAGTCTTGCATGCCCGCTGCTATCGCTCGGGCGCCGTATGCCTGGCGGCTCCGTTTTGCGATCCGTTCACGCCGTATTTGTTGCGGTTAGTTATGTACGTCGCCGCGCCGCAGTGCGAAATTCCACGTCTAGCTCTATTTTAGAGCTTTGATTTGTAGCGAGATTTTACGGCGCGCAATGGCGCTAAATTTCATCCTGCGTGAGATTTTGGAATTTTAAAATTCCCTTTCGCGGTATAATTATATGAAATGCTAAAATTTGCGGGATCTTAATAAAGGAATTTTAAAATTTATGCGGCGCGGCTTTGTGGCGTGCCTGTAAGAAAGGAGCGATCATGGACAAGCTGGATAAAGAGGAGCTTGCAGAGGCGTTTGTTGCTAGACTCAAAGCTTTAGCGCGTAGCGGCGGCGCCGATCTGCGTGAGCTTGATCGCGAGTTTTACGGATTTAGCGTGAGGCTTGGCGTGCGTTACGACTTCGCCGGCAAGTTTAGCGTCTCGCAGATAAGCGGCGGCGAGCGCGCTCAGCTGCATTTCGCTGACGTCGCGCAGTTCGAAGCTCACGCACGCGAGTGCCTGCATGTGGCAAGCGCGGATGCGGAGCTAAGCGAGGCCTTTATGCTACGCCTGCGTGCAGACCCCCAAAAAGCCGCTATGAATGCGGATCAAATCATAAAATTTCACGATTTTAAGCCCTTTAGCGTTCAGCTGCGTTGTGAGCATTGCGGTGGATCGGGCAGGAGACGCTGCAAAGGCTGCGAAGGCGCAGGCAAGGCGCCGTGCGCTAACTGCGGCGGGCGCGGGCGCTTGATCTGCCCCGATTGCAAGGGCACCGGTGGCTATAGCCGCGCGGCTTTAAGCTCTACGGACGCTCGCGTGCACGATGCTTCTAAGAGCGGTGCCGCAGGCTCTGCATCAAATTCTATGGGCTATCGCTTCATTCCCTGCGCTAGTTGTGGCGGTAGCGGCTCGCGCATTTGTCCCACTTGCGGCGGCGCAGGCAGATTGTGCTGCGAAAAGTGCGGCGGTGCGGGTGATTTTCGCTGCGAGCACTGCGATGGGCGCGGGTATTTCACTCGCACTGGCAAAGTATCCGTTTATGCCCGCCCGAGCGTCAGCATAGGCGCTAGCTCGCAGGTTTTCGGGCGCGAGCTGCTGGAGTTTTTATGCAGCAAGGGCGTAGGTTTTGTAGCACGCAGACTTTTGTTTCGTCTAAGCTCGCTGCGAGCGGTGCAGGGCGGCTGCGAAGCGGTATTTAGCGCGGAGGATGATTTTTTGCGCTTTAGTTTTGCCGTCTGCGGCAAGGCTTACGATGCGGCGTGCTTTGGTGGCGCGACATTCGTAAGACCTAACTTTTTTGACGAAGTTTTTGCGTCGGAGCTTGCGGCGGCACGTGGTGCGCCCGCTAGGCTAGGGCAGAACGATGCGCAAAGCCTTTTTGCGCTATTTCGCGCAAAGCCTGTGCTGGATGCGGCGATGCGCCTAGCTAATGCTAAGCTGCGCGGCGAGACGCTAAATCTCGAGCAGTTACGCGGCGCGGACGGACATTTTAACTCTGTAAATTCTACCTGCAGCGCGGCTGATCGCGACGCTTTAAGCCTTGCAAAAGACGCTTCGCGCAAAGAAAATCTCGAGGGCGGCGCGAGCGTAAAATTTGCGGGCACGAAATTCGCGAGCGCTTCGGCAAATTCTATGGGCGCGGAAGATAATCGCTTGGGGTTGCGCGGAGAGCTTGGCAGGTTCGCAGGCGGAGTAGGCGGCGGCATAAAATTTACAGAGGCGGATCTTTTGGAAGGTGGAGAGAATTCTGCTGGCGATTTTGAGGCTAGGCAGCAAAGCAGCGAAGCTCGCGCGCAGAATGGACCTAATTTTGCCAGCTCGCAAGAAGGCTTAAGTGACACTTCTGATCGCACTGCGGAGGGTCTTTACGAATTACGCGGCGAGCGAGATTACCGAGATTTAAGTGTCTTGGGTGCTGAAAATTCCACAAATTCCATAGACTCCGCCGCAATAAATTCCGAAAATCTAGCCGCTGCAAAATTTAAAAATCGCGCGAATACGCAAGATCCTGCCGCGTCAAATTCTAAAATTTCGCCCTTTGTCCGATTAAAGAAATTCTTTTTCCCACGTTCTTTGCGCGAGGATTGCGCGCAGAGTTTCGCCGCGGCGATTATGCGCGTTTGCGAGGGCTTTATTTCGCAGCAATGCGCTCGCGATTTGGGCGGAGCGATGGCTGGGGCGCTTGGCGTGCTAAGCCCACGCTATGACCGCGCGGTGTGGTGCATAGGCGGAGGCGCACTCATCGCGGCGGCTGCGCTGGCGTGCGAGGGCTGCTTCGAGATGATCTTTGCGGAGCATTATTTTTGGGCACTTGCGTGCGGTGCGGTAATCGCTGCTGCGGGGCTGTTAGGCGGTGTGGCGCTGTGGCTGGCAAGCGCAGTGCGGTGCGCTGTAAAAGCTCGTAAAATTCCGCGAGAATATCGCTGCGGCAGAGGTGGCGCGGCGTTTGCTCACTTTTGCAAAGCTCTGCTCTGCGCCATTTTGGCTAGCGCAATCTACGGAGGCGCGGCAAATACGGGCTACGTACCAAAAACTGGTGCAGCAGGGCTGCTGCGAGGGTGGATGCCTACATTTTTTGAGGACGAAAATTCCGCTTCCGCGAGTGATGGCGTAAATTCTGCAGACGAAAATTCTACGAGCGCAAGCTCTAGCGGCTCTGAAAGCCCTGCTTTAAATTCCGCTTCCGGGGCGACTAAGGATTCTGCTACGATGCAAAAGGATAAAATTTTATATATCCAAAAAAGCATCGGAGTGAAGCAGGACGGGATTTTTGGCGCACGCACGCTAAAAAAGGCGAGGGAGGTTTTGGATCAAAACCTAAGCGGCGTCGATGAAATTTACGAGGCTCTAAAAAGCAAAGAGCGTGCGACGATAAATCTTCGCCCCGGCGATAAATCCGCGCCTTAGGCTTGGCGGGCGATCTTAAAAAATCAAAAAGGACTAAAATGAAAAATAAAATTTTAATTCTAGCGCTTATCGCGACGCTTGCTGCAAATTTCGCGCTAGCCGAAAATTTTGAAATCACTGCAGACGATATAAGCTGGGCTACGAAATCCTGCGATAAGGGCGATGTGAAGGCGTGCGGGGCGTTGGCGCAGGTTTACAATTATGGCTGGGGCGTGCCGCAAGATCTGCTAAAGGCTGCGCCGTTATACGTCAAAGCTTGCAAAGGCGGCGATGTGGAGTCGTGCGTAAATTTAGGCATTTTGTATCAAAGCGGAGAGGGGATGCCGCGCGATGAGGCGAAGGCGGCGGAGTTGTTTGACAAAGCCTGCGATGACGGGCACGCGATAGGCTGCAGTAACGCAGGCTCTGCGTATATCAGAGGTAGAGGCGTGCGCAAAGACGCTATAAAGGGCGTAGGTTACTATGTGCGCGGTTGCGATATGGATATCGTGGACAGCTGGCTTGCGTGCTTAAATTTAGCGCGTCTTTACGAGGGTGCAGATAATGCAAAAGCCGCGCAGTACTATAAAAAAGCCTGCGAGCTGGGCGGCAAGGATAGGTTTATGAGCTCGGTAGCGGAGCATGAAAGGGCATGGCAAAGCTCATGCGAAAGCTATGAGAGGCTTAAATAGCCCGCAAATCTATGCTTTGAAGTAGACCCTCGCGCTCGCCGTGGCTACGGAGCAAGAACCCTAGCGGATTTCGCATAAATAGCGCAAATCTAAACATCAAGTATCCTGTAGAAGCGGAAGCATAACGGCGTAAGTTCTTAGCGCGCTCGTATTTTAGGAGACAAAATCATGACTACGATAGCGCTAATCCGCCACGTTACGCTGCTGATCGATCGCGGCGTATGCGACGCCGCGGAAGCGGCACGGCACGCGATCCTATATGATACTACGCAAAGCTTAGCTTTGTATCAAACCGATAAATTTAAAAGCAGCGCCGCATACGAAAAGATCGCTCGCATAAGCCGAATATACTCCTCGCCGCTGCCGCGCGCGGCACTTACGGCACAAAAGCTGTTTCCACACCGACGGGACATAGAGTACCTAGAGGCTTTGCGCGAGTTTAATCTGCGAATATTCCCCGTGCCGCTAATAAAAATGCCGTTTGATTGTTGGCTCGTGCTCTCGCGCCTGCTGTGGCTGTGCGGCATGAACCCTAGCGGCGCAAGCGCGAAAGCAGAGCGGCGGCGCGCGCTTGATCTGATGCCGTCGCTGCTGGAAGCGGACACGGCGGTGATCGCGCACGGCTTCGTGCTGCGCGTAATACGCCGTAGCGCGCGGCGGGCGGGCTACCGCCTGATATACCGCTTTTGCGAAGGCTGCTTCTGCGTAGAAATTTGGCAGCGCGCCGCGTAAAGATACCGCTCTACGCGAAAATTTGAAATTTTGCGCAGCTAAGAGATTATGAAATTTCGTAAAAGGGATTTACAATCGGAATTTCGCGCCGCAAAATCGAAAAGACGGAGCTTTGCTAGATTAAATTTACAGGTCAAATTTATCGGAAGCTACTTTGAAATTTTGCGGAATTTTATTTCAGCGCAAAGATAGCGCCGTTTTAAAAGGTGGGAGATTCTTGAAATTTATGCACGCGCCACGATAAACGCGAGCTGCATCGATTTGCGTAGGTAAATCGTGCTGAGTTAAAATTTAGAATTTATGACGCAAAATTTTAAAATTCTACGAACCGTAAATTTACGGCTTAAATCCAAAATTCCGTTATGATGAAATTTAAAAATTTTACGTTGCTTTAAATTTGCCTGCAAATTTGAAATTTCATGTTATTTAACGAGTTACGCACTGCACCGATAAATCTGCGAGGATTTAAAAATCCTCGCTTCGCACCACCGTTCTTCGCACCACCGAATTTATGCTAGTAGATGTAGAACCTCTCTAAAACACCACTAGATACGCATTTAATAGCTTGTGCATTTTTTATAAACTTAGAGGCAGTAACTATAGGAGTAATTTTCGCAATTCTTCTCTATATAATTCTAGCAAAAGGTTACTTATATAACTATCATTTATAAGTTGTTATTATTTTTACAATATTTTTTAGCATGGGTTTAAAATTTATAAAATCTATATCTTTATAGTTCTTTGAAATATATTTTGAAAAAATTTCCTTACTATAGTGCTTTTGTTTATCAAAAATAGCCGAGTCCCTACAAAATACTTTTCCATCCATCTTATGATTAAGCGTCTTATCATCAAACAAATCTTCTATTTCACACTCTTCTTTATCTCTTACTAGCTGATTTGTTATCATAAATAAGTTGTCTACAATATTTGCATATAGCTCTTTATCTAATATATTCTCAAATTCTTTCTTATTGGTAAAATTTATAAATTTCCTTACAGGCTTCTTATTATTAGGTATTTCATTGTCAAAAATAAGAATGACTGGATTTGCAGCTATATCTTTTGTTATTTTTTTAAAATACTCAGAATAATTTACAACTTCTCGTCCTACAAAAAACCTATAGATATTTTGAATTGAATCCGCTCCATCTTTTACAAAATTTAAAAAATATTCAAGCCTCTTTGTTCTTCTTAAAAATGATACTTTAAATTCGAATTCGTCATTACTATTTTTTTTAATCAAATCTGGAAAATATGCATATAGACTTTTTATTGCGGATTTCAAATACAATATATCCGTTTTTCCTTCTGTAATAATGAGTGGTTTTTGATTAGCAAAGAAATACTTA
>NZ_CALIBH010000011.1 GCF_938045775.1 uncultured Campylobacter sp. | reverse complement strand
GAGATAGTGTAGATCGGAAAGAGGCGAGAAAAAATTTTAGCCTTATTAAATAAAATTTCATATTTTATCGCACTCTCGCTAGGCATTAAATTTGCGCCGTTTTGTGCTTGGTATTTTTTGACGTAGCTTAGCATCTTTTCTGCGCCGCTCCAATCCCCGCTTTCTTGGGCATAGACCACGGACGAAACGAATATTCCCATCATCTTTTTAACTTCAGCAGATTCGTTTTGATCCAGCGCATCGCCTAGATATAGCGGCGAAAGCCACTCGTTATTTTTAGCGTTCTTAATCGGAATAATTCTAAAATAATCCCCCATAAACGCCGAGTAAAAGACGTTTACGCGCTCATTTACCTTGATGATCTCTTTATCTAGCACACCGCGATTGCCTAAAGGCTTGCGGTTGATCTCCTCGACCATTTTATCGAGCTTGTAGTAGCTCTCGCCGCCTTTAAATTCAAAAAAATCCATCATACTGGCGTGGCTTTGCTTCTCATCCATACCTAGAATTTTCTTAAGCTCCGGCTCACTAACCTTGATAATCGGCGCACGCCTCCAGTAGCTTTGATTTAGCATAAACGAAAGCGCGGCGGCGTTATGGTTTAAAATTTCGCCATTTGGCGCCTTGTAGTTGTCGGCACGGTAAATTTTATTTAAAAGCTCCCTAGAAACTGTATCAAAAGGCTCCATTCGCCCATCAAATCCCTGAATTACGAGGCTTGCTAGATCCTCACTAAATTTAGGATCAAATTTCGGCACGGCTAGTTCGCCTTCCATAGTAGAAAAATTATGCGGCGGGATGGAGTCTTGCTCCGCCGCAGATTCTTGCGAAGCGGAGCTATGCTTGGAATTTTCGGCGGCGGAATTTTGCGCAGAATTTTGCGAAGCTGAATCTTGCACGCTAGCCGAGCTTTGCGGCGCTGAATTTTGCGAAATAGAATTTCGAGTCGTGGAGTTTTGTTCGGCGTTTGCTGTGCTAGGATACAATGCAGCCAAGCTCAAAGCCAACGCGCCTACTAATGCCAATGCCGCGCCTTTAGTGCCGCGTCGCGATTTTTTGGTGCGTTTTGATATGGAGCTTTCTGCGGAGCTTGCGGGCACCGAGCTAGACGCGGAATTTTTAGAATTTACATCTTTTTCTCGAGCAAGATGCGTATTTTCGCTGATTAAGCGCGAGAGCTTGAAAAAGCGCGAGCCTCGGTTGAAAAAGTTAAAAAACATCCCCACGCAAAGCAAAAAATAGCCGATGTAAGTTGGAACTTTGCCGGGGTCTTTATTGACCGAAAGCACGGTACCACGCTCATCCGTGTCGTATGAGCTTTGGAAAAATCGGTATCCGCCGTAATCGAGCACATGATTCATAAAAATATCATAATCAAAGCTCGAATTGCCGTCTTTTAGCGTGATTTCGCTTTTATATCCGGAGGGCGAATTGGTGCCCGGGTAGCGATCCATCACAAAGTCGCGAAGCGCGATTTTAAAAGGCAGATGAAGCATCTTTGGCGCCAAGGCTACGATGAAATTCTTATCTCCCACCTTGTAGCTAGCGCCATGCGAATCCCTAGGCACGTAGATTTCGCGACTCTGCCCCGCAAAGCTTAGCGTAGCTACTACGCCGGGCTCACCCGGTAAATTCGCATCGACCGGGACGAATTTCTCGACCGCGGAGCTAAGCAAGCTAACGGGAGCGAAATTTATCCCGTCGAAGCTGTAAAGCAAGAGATTGCCTAGAGGATTATCCTCGTTTTTCTTAAGCGGCGCAGTGCTCATATCAGCCATTTTAGTGGCGTTTATATCAAGGCTTGAGTTTAGATAGAATTTGCCGTCTTTGGATTTTATATAGATAAAATTCTTACTTTTAGGCTCTGCATTAAAAGTGATACTAAGCTCGCCTATATCCATGCTTTCGCCTGATTGCAAGGAGACGTTTTGACTACCGACATTGTTTGAAAATAATAGTTCCACGCGCGCAGGAGCCTGTCCGGTCGGATCTTGCACCCATTTTAGCTCGCCGTGTTCTATTAGCTCTTTAAATTTTAAATTTGCGATCCTGCCCTCTACGTCTAGATTGAGATTGAAGTTCATCCGTCCTGCGCCGTTTAAAAATTTGCTCTCGTCAGCAGATATAAACTCGCCGTCACTGCCTAAAGTAAGAAGCTGAACGACCTCGTCTTTAGTCGTTACGATCGAGCTCTCGCCGCCCTCTCTTATATGGATATTGCCCTCAAAGCCGAAATATCTCGTCAAAATCGCTCCAGCAAGCATAAACAAAAAGCTTGCGTGAAAGATTAGCGCAGGCAGCGTGCGAAGTTTAATCATGCGGTAGCGATAGATATTGTAGGTTAAATTTATTCCCAAAAGCACCATCAGCGCGCCAAACCACGCAGTAGAATAAACCATCGCCCAAGCTACTTCCGTGCCGTAAGCGGTCTCTACAAAAGTAGCGATTGCACAGGCTAGCGCCAAAATCAGTAGCATCACTGACGCGCACTCCATACTAAAAAATGTCTTCATTGATTTCCTTTAGATTTACGAGGGTTTTCAAAATCGCGAGATTTTAGCAAAAATTGCTTAATTTTTCATTTTACGACCTGCAAGCGCACGCCTACTAGCGTAGCGCGAATATGCGTTAAGATGCTTTGATAAAGCGGTAAAATTCTCATCTTGGGCATTCGCGCGGGAATTTAACGGCGCGGATAAATTTTATAAAATGCTGCAGAATTTGGCGAAATTCTATGTAAATTTCATGCGCCATCTCATAGCGTAATTTCTAATTTAGAATTCCGCTGCGATAAAATTTTATCTTTGCGGAATTCCTTATTATTATTTTTTGCCTTGGGTATATGCGAGCTCGCACACGTCGCCCACGGCTTGGTGGCACGGGATCGCCGAGATCGAGTTATTGGGCGAGCCGTCAATCACTTTGTCTGAATAAACCAAATAGATTAGCGAGCTCTGCACCGCATCGTAAAGCCTAACTACATGGGTCTTTTTGAAGATCAACGAGCTGCGTTTTTCAAAAATATCCTCTTTTTTCAGCTCCTCTTTGATGATGATTTTAGGCGCTGTCTGCACGCACGAAACAGAGGCTTCGGAGCGGTCCTCCTCCACGCCGATGATCTCTTTGGCGCCGCCTTTTTTGGCGTAAGAGACGTAGCAGGTCACGCCGTCGATCTTAGGATCTTTAACCGCGATGACTTCGATGCGATCGTCTTTGCCAAAAATTCTAAACGAAGTATTTACGCTACCTACGAGCTCGTAATCGCCCGCGCAAGCAAAAGCCGCTAAAATCGCTACTAGAATAAATTTTTTCATAACCATCCTTTGGAATTTTAGCGGCGATTTTATCATTTATAATATAAATATTAAGCAAGTTTTTATAAAATACCGCGATTTAAATTTAAAGGAATTTTATGATCGAAGATATCTTTAGAGAATACGATATTCGCGGCATCGTGGGTGAGGAGCTAAACGAGCGCAGCGTAAAGGCGATCGGCTTCGCGCTTGGTAAACATATCGCAAATCTGGGGCTTGAGCGCGTTAGCGTGGGATACGACGCCCGTCTTAGCGCGGATGAGCTTTTCGGCTATTTCGTAAGCGGGCTAAATTTTGCAGGACTGCGGGTTTTTGATATCGGCTTGCTGCCGACGCCGGTGGGCTATTTTAGCGTATTTACGCATAAATTTGACGCAAACGTAATGATCACCGGCTCGCACAATCCCAAAAATTACAACGGCTTTAAGATCACGATCGGCACGGATAGCTTCTTTGGCTCGGATTTGAAACGCCTAGGTGCGCAGGTGCGGGGGCTGATCGGTTCAAATTTTAAAATTCCAACCGATATAAGCACTCAGAAGTACGACATCTTAAGCGAGTATCTAGCATATTTTGAAAAAGAATTTGCGGCTCTTAAGGGCTTTGCCGCGCCTTTTATCATTGACTGCGCAAACGGAGCTGCAGGCGTTACCGCTACTAAAATCATAGGAAGGCTAGAGCTAAACGCTAAAGTTTTATTTCCACAGCCAGACGGTAATTTCCCAAACCACCACCCAGACCCCAGCGAGGAGAAAAATTTAGCTGATCTTAAAGCTGCGATGAAGCAAGACGGCGTGAGCTTGGGTTTTGGTTTTGACGGAGATGCCGATAGGATCGCCGTGCTTACGCCGCGCCGCAACATTAAAGGCGACGAGCTAGCCTGCCTGCTTGCCTTAAATATGCACCATCCGCGCATCCTAGGCGAAGTCAAATGCTCTCAAGCGATGTATGATACTATCGATAAGATCGGCAAAAGCTTCATGGGCAAGACCGGCCATAGCAATATCAAAAAGGCGATGAAGGAGCTTGGCATCGACCTTGCCGCGGAGGTTAGCGGGCATATTTATTTTAAAGAGCGATATTTCGGCTTTGATGACGGCGTATATGCGATGATGCGCGTGCTTGAGCTCGTAGCCAAGGGTTATGATTTGGACGCCGAGCTAGACAAGCTGCCGCGAGTTTTTAGCACCGACGAGATTAAATTTAATACGAGCGAGGAGGCGAAATTTAAGATCATCGAGGCTCTTAAAGCTCAAACCCACGCGGGTATCTCGGAGCTGCCGCCTATCCGCGATATTATCGAGATCGACGGCATCAGAGTGCGGTTTGATGACGGCTGGGCGCTCGTACGGGCAAGCAATACCACGCCTGTGATCGTAACTCGCTTCGAGGCCAGCAGCCCCGAGTTTCGCGACGAGATGCAGCGCGTATTTTTAGGTAAACTAGAAAATTTAAAGGACCAGAGATGAACGAATCTGAAAAGCAAGAGGTTGAGAAAAATATAAAAGAGCTTTTGGCTGCGAGAGCGGAATTCTTTAAATTCTTAGACGAGCGCGTGCCAAAAATCGCGGGTACGGACGTATTTGATTTCGAGCGCGCAAGCGAGGCTAGCTTGAAAGAAATTTATGCGAAATTCTACGGCTACGACTACGCCGCGCGCAAGCTGCTGCCATATTTATACCGCACTTATGGACTAAATTTCGATGTCTGAGATCATCTTAGATCGCGTCGCTTATGCGCACAATCTAGCGCAAATCGCCGCCAAAGTAGGTGGAGCGGAACGAGTATTTTTAGTAGCCAAGGATAATTCATACGGCCATGGCTGCAGGATTTGCTGCGAGGAAGCGGCAAAGCTAGGCTTCGTACGCGCCGTAACGCGAAGTGCTACGGAAGCTGCGCAGATTGCAGATTTATTTGATGAAATTTTAGTACTCTCGCACATTCCGCGCGGAGACGAGGATGAGCGGTTTTGCTACGCGGTAAATGATCTTGGCTACTTCTCGCGTCTTAAACGAGGGCTTAAAATTTATATCGCTGCAGATACTGCTATGCACCGCAACGGCATCGGTGCGAGCGAACTAGATGAGGCGCTTAGGCTATGCAAGCAGGGCGGATTTAAGCTTCGTGGCTTTTTCACACACTTTCGCGCAAGCGACGAGCTAAG
>NZ_CALIBH010000010.1 GCF_938045775.1 uncultured Campylobacter sp. | reverse complement strand
CTAAATTTATTAAAAATATATAAGTATTTCTATAAATTTGCAGAAATTTTAAAATTTAATCTAAATTTATAGATTTTTTTATATGAAATTTCAGGAGCCCGAATTGAACCAACTTTTGCAGACTTTTATACCGACTGCGCACCTTATTAAAAATACGATCGGCGATTGCGAGGTGGTCATCCACGATATGAGCACGCCGCAAAACTCCGTCGTTTTCGTCCTCGGCGACGTAACGGGCAGGAGGATCGGCCAAAGCTTCGATCATCTGGTAAAGGACGTGTTGCTAAGCAAAAATTTTGAAAACGACTGCACCGCAAACTACTACTTCACCGCGCAAAACGGCAAGCTCATGCGCTCCTCGACTTCGCTGATCCGCGGCGCAGACGGCAAAGTAGTAGGCGCGCTGTGCGTAAATATAGATACTTCAAGCGCCATGGCGGCATACAAAGCAATAAAAAATCTTCTGCCGAATGCAAAGCTCGATAGAAATGAGCTGCAGGGCGCAAATTTTACCGACGGAAGCTGCAATAGCGCGGCATTAGATGAGGCGAACTTCAATGACGGCGTAAGTTTAGAAACGCAAAGCTCTAACAATTCGCAGCAAAATATCCTTGACATCGTCCAAGACCTGATCGCATCGGCTACGCACGATCTGAATGTAGAGCGGATGAAGAAAGAGGATCGAAAGCGTATCGTAAAATTTCTCGCGCAAAAAGGAATTTTTGAGGTAAAAGGCGCTGTAGAGCTCGTCGCAAAGGCGCTTAGGACGCAAAAAGTCACGATTTACTCGTATATGGATGAGGTAAAGAAGGAGAGCTAACCGCGGTGCATAAATTTGATCTCAAATTTAATAAGCGTTGCGCGTCTTTTTATCAGCGTAGCCATATGGGGTGGCGCAAATTTTAATCTGAATTTGATGAACAAATCAAAAAGCAGGACATACTAATTCCTATTTTTGCAGCATGTAACGGCATAAAAGCAAAACTCATCTGTTACTCGAACTCGTAGCCCTTCGTATTCTTTAATTTCTCGTCATAATCGACTCCGTTAGCAATTCGCTTGCGCGAAGCATTGAAATCCGCTCGTATCGGGCTTTTGCGCTCGTCAAACTCAAGTGGCGCGACACCGATGATATCTGCTAGCAAATGCGCCAAATCATCGCTCATAAAAGGCTTATCTTTCGCCGCAGCTAGCCTCTGCCATAGCTTAGCGTGATCGCTCAAAAACTCGCGCGAAGCTATGAAAATCAGCGGAATTTCGTAAGTAAAGCGGCTCTCCATGCCGTGCCCAAGGCGTCCATTTTCGTATAAATTCTCTCCGTGATCGCTAAGATAGACGATGAGGCTGTCATCACCCGAAAAAATTTTAAAAATTTCATTTATGACAAAATCGTTGTAAAGCACGCTGTTATCATAATATGCGACGACATCTTTCTGCTTGGAAGTAAGTTTTGCCTTTACATCCGCCGCGCTAAACTTGCCAAATCCCTCGGGATAGCGCAGGCTGTAATCCATATGGCTGCCGATGAGATGGATCACGTAGAAATTTCGCTCGCCCTGC
>NZ_CALIBH010000009.1 GCF_938045775.1 uncultured Campylobacter sp. | reverse complement strand
TGGACATTTTAATCCCCGACTTCGATTATGTTCGCAAGATAAAAAACAAGATCAAAGGCATCATTATCACCCACGCGCATGAGGATCATATCGGCGCGATGCCATATTTTTTCAAAGAATTTCAATTCCCGATCTACGCTACGCCGCTTCCTTTGGGAATGATAAGCAATAAATTTGAAGAGCACGGCCTCAAAGCCGAGCGTAGCTACTTCCGTCCCGTGCAGAAGCGTCAGCTCTATCAGATCGGCGATTTTGAGGTCGAGTTTATCCATATAACGCACTCGATTATCGATGCAAGCGCGCTAGCGATCACGACGAAGGCGGGCACCATCATCCACACGGGCGATTTTAAGATCGACCACACGCCGATTGACGGCTATCCGACCGATCTGAACCGCCTTGCGTATTACGGCGATCAGGGCGTCATACTTTTGATGAGCGATAGCACGAACTCGCACAAAGAGGGGATCACAAAGTCCGAAAGCTCAGTAGGAAAGACCTTTGATACGATATTTTCAAGCTGTAAGGGGCGGGTGATAATGAGTACCTTCAGCTCAAACATCCACCGCGTATATCAGGCTATAGAGCGCGGCGTAAAATACGGCCGCAAGGTCTGCGTCATCGGGCGAAGCATGGAGCGGAATTTATTTACCGCGATGGAGCTCGGCTATGTAAATTTAGACAAAAAAATCTTCGTCGATGCCGATCAGGTCTCCAAATACCCCGATAATGAGGTTTTAATCGTTACTACCGGCTCGCAGGGAGAGACAATGAGCGCGCTGTACCGTATGGCGACGGACGAGCACAAATATATCAAGATCAAATCCACCGACCAAGTAATCATCAGTGCCAAAGCGATCCCGGGCAACGAAAGCAGCGTCTCAACCGTGCTTAATTACCTGCTAAAAAGCGGCGCAAAGGTCGCGTATCAGGACTTCAGCGAGATACACGTAAGCGGGCACGCCTCGATCGAGGAGCAAAAACTCATGCTGCGCCTGATAAAGCCGAAATTTTTCCTACCCGTGCACGGCGAGTATAATCACATCGTAAAGCACAAAGAGACCGCGATGGAGTGCGGCATCGAGGAGAAAAATATCTATCTGATGAACGACGGCGATCAGATGGAGGTTTGCGAAAAATATCTAAAGCGCGTCAAGACCGTCAAGACGGGCAAGGTTTTTATCGATAATCAGATCAACAAGCAGATCTCTGATGAGATCGTCAAGCACCGCCAAAATTTAGCCGATGCGGGCGTCGCGGTCATCATCGCGCAGATCGACAAAAACGAAAAGAGGCTCATTCAGACGCGCGTCATCACCTACGGGCTCGTCGCCGATAATCAAACGGCGCACTTTACCAAGGAGATGCAGGGCATCATCGAGCAGTTTTTAGCGAATTTAAAAGATGAAATTTTGCTCGATCACTGGGCGCTGGAGGGCAAGATCCGCCAGGCCGTGCGAAAGCACATCTTTAGAAAGATCAAAAAATATCCGACCATCGTGCCGGTGATTTATTTGATGTAAGCGCGGCTAAATTTATCTCGCAAGGAGGCTTTTATCTTGCGGCGGACGAGTGAAATTTTATGGCGCGGATGAGCTTTCGGGCGTGAAATTTTGCGATGTGAGTGGGCTTTGCAGCGTTGGAATTTCAAAGCGGCAAGTAAAATTTGAGCGTAAAATTTCGGCGTAAAATAAAATTTAAAAAGCGTCTAACAAGCCCGTGGCAAGTAGGCAGAGCGGCGCGCGATTTTGTAGATTAGAATTTTATGGCGTAAATTTCAAGGGCGCTAAATTTCGACTAGCGCAAATTTAAGCGTGGCGTAAAGAGGCGCAAAATGAAAGCAAATTTTAAAAAGAAGGTTGAATGAGTGAAATTTTAGATACGGCACGAGAGGTGCTGAAGCTCGAAGGAACGGAGCTTTTGCGGCATGCGGGGCTTATCGGCGACGAAATTGAGCGAGCCGTAAACTTGATCCTGGCTTGCAAAGGCAAAGTAATCGTCACCGGCGTGGGCAAGAGCGGCCACATAGGTGTTAAGATCGCCGCGACGCTTGCCAGTACTGGCACGCCGTCGTTTTTCGTCCATCCTACCGAGGCGCTGCACGGCGATCTGGGCATGATCGGCAAGGACGACATGGTGCTTGCGATCAGTTTTAGCGGCGAGAGCGAGGAGCTGGTTAGGATCCTACCTCACCTCAAACGCTTCGGCGTAAAGATCATCGCGATGGCGCGCGATAAAAACAGCTCGCTCGGCAAGGTTAGCGACGAGTTCATAAGCCTTAGCATCGTCAAAGAGGCCTGCCCGCTAGGTGCTGCGCCGACGGTTTCTACGACGCTAACACTTGCGTTAGGAGACGCGTTAGCGATCTGTTTGATGAGGCAGCGCAGATTCGGCAAGGAGGATTTTGCAAATTTTCATCCCGGCGGAAGCCTCGGTAAGCGGCTTTTCGTCAAAGTAAAAGACGTAATGCAAAGTAAAAATTTACCGGTCGCAAGCCGTAACGCCAGCCTAAAACAAGCTATCGACGTTATGACGCACGGAAAGCTCGGCACTGTCTTGTTAGTAAACAAAAAAGGCACGCTCGAGGCGATCTTAAGCGATGGCGATCTGCGCCGCGCGCTGATGCGAGAGGATTTTGACATCAATGACGCTGCGCTAAAATATGCCACCAAAAACCCTAAAATGCTGGACGATAAAAATATGTTAGCCATAGACGCGCTAAATTTGATCGAGCAATTCAAAATTCAAGTCCTGCCCGTAGTCGAAAATGGCGTGCCTGCAGGGATTTTGCATATTCATGATCTAACGAGCTTGGGGCTAAAATAATGCAAAAGATGCGCCTGAATAAATTTATCTCTCATAACACCGCCTACTCGCGCCGTGAGGCGGACGAGCTGATCAAGCAGGGCAAGGTTAGCGTTAACGGTCGCGTCGTTGGCGATTTTATCGAGGTTAGCGGCGAGGAGAAGATCCGCATCGGCTCGCGTCTTATCAAGCCCAAGACGGAATTTACAATGATCGTTTATAACAAACGCAAAGGCGAGTTAGTTACTAAAAAGGACGATCGCGGCAGGCGGACGATTTACGATAGCTTGCCGGAGGGGTTTAGCAGATTTGTTAGCGTAGGGCGTTTGGATTTTGCAAGCGAAGGGCTTTTGCTGCTGACCGATGCGCCCGCAATCGCTACGGCGCTGATGAACAGCGACATCGAGCGAGAGTACTATCTAAAGGTAAAAGGCGAGGTAGGGGGCGAGGTCGTAACGGCGATCCGCGAGGGCTTTTTTGCCGCAGATGCGAGCAAAGGCGCGCACGCCAAAAGCAAGATCAAATCGATGGAATTTAAACCCTTTTTGGGCTACCGCATAATGCCTAGCAGCGGCGGTTATACGAAGATAAAGGCGATCATTAACGAGGGGCAAAACCGCGAGCTGCGTAGATTTTTCGGCTATTTCGATCTGGATGTCGTGGAGCTTAAGCGCACGGCATTCGGTAGAATGACGCTTGGGATGTTAAAACCCGGCAAATGGCGCTATTTCGATCAGAGCGAATACGAAGATCTGCGCGATTTTTTGAAAGAAAACAAAATCCGCTATTAAATTTAAGGAGGCGAAATGAGTTCAAAGACGAACGCCGCGCGCGTACTGGATAGCTTGAAAATTCCCTACGAGATCAAAGAATACGCGGTGGATCCTTTAAATTTAGACGCGGTGCACGTGGCAAACAGCGTGAACGAGCCGATCGAGCGGGTTTATAAAACGATAGTTTGCACGGCGGATCACGAATACGTCGTGGCCTGCCTGCAGGGCGATTTAAATTTGGATCTCAAGGCGCTCGCGCACATCTGCGGTGCGAAGCGTTGCGAGCTGATGGATTTGAAGGATTTGCAAAAGGTCACGGGCTACATCAGGGGCGGTTGCTCGCCGCTTGGGATGAAAAAGCACTTCCGCACCTTCATCGATGAGCGAGCGCTAACGCAGGAGAAAATTTATGTTAGCGCAGGCGTGCGCGGAAAACAGATCGCTCTCGCGCCGAAGGACCTCACAACTGCCACCGAGGCGCAAATTTGCAAAATTACTCACGACTAACGAGGCGTTACTTTTGCTGCCGCTTCTGTAAGTAACACCGGCGGCAAGCTAACGAAAATTTACACTGCGAATTTAGATTTTTAAAATTTGGTGTTGCGCTGCTTGTTAAAACAAGCTCCTGTGCGCCGAGAAAATACAAATCAAATAAATTTCGTAAAATTTTATTGTTAAAATTCTAAGTGCCGCACACCGCAAAATAGCTCAAACGAGATGTCAAGCGCATGCGGTGCAAAGCGAAGTCTCTTTAAAAATATGTGTTTTGCGCGTGATCTGTTTTGCTCGCTATAAATTTAGGCTCGCGATGCTCGGCATTATTTGCTATGGAATTTTAAAATTTCATCGTAAATTTTCTACGTCTCGCGCCTATTTTTTAAAAAGCTCAGAGACGTTTGGGGCTTGCTTTTCTTGCTCGCTGGCGGCGAAAAATTCCGCTTTGGCGAAGTTAAAAACGCTGGCGATGATGTTAGTAGGAAACATTTCGCAGGCGTTATTATAAACCGTAACGGCGCCGTTATAAGCGCGGCGTGCGGCGCTGATCTGCTCCTCGCACTCGCCTAACGCATTTTGTAGCTTGGCAAAGGATTCGTTAGCCTTGAGGTTCGGATACGCCTCTACCGCAATGCGGATCTGCCCCAAAAGAGCCGAAATTTCGCTATTTAATTTAAATTTATCCGCGTTAGAAGCCGCGTTGATCGCTTGCGAGCGAAGTTCGCTAACGCGCGTTAGCACGGCGTTTTCGTGGCTCATATATTCGCGCGTGGTGCTAACTAAATTTGGGATGAGGTCGTAGCGCTTTTTAAGCTGCGTATCGACGGTAGAGGCGATATTTCGCACCTGGTTACGCTTAGCGATGAACGAGTTGTAAACGCCCACTAACGCCAAAACTAACAAAACTATGACGACTAATAAAATCAAAGCCGCATTCATTTTCTCTCCTTTTAAAGTGTTTCAATTAAAAATAAGAATATTTAGCTATACTTGCCATTTCTTTTCGCGTGTCAAGGTAGCTCAGCTGGTTAGAGCGCTGGTCTCATAAGCCGGAGGTCGAGAGTTCAAGTCTCTCTCTTGACACCAAAACATTATTTCGCGCCCGAGCGCCTTTTACGATACTAAAAAGCGCGCCGCCTTTCGAATATATTTATTATTTTACAAAAAAATTCCTATAGTTTGGCTTTGTATTTGTTTAGATTTGAAAATAAATATTTATAAATTCTTAAAAGCAAATGGTAAAATTACGCACTCGATACTTTTTGCTAAAATTTTACGGGAGGGATCATGAAATTTAAAGATTTTAAAGCTGCAAACTGCGCTAACTACGATTTTTTCACCGCCGAAGAGCTAAGCTATAAAGAATTTATCAGGCTTAGTTTCGGCGAGTTCGCCCGCAAAAATCCAAGCTCTAACTGGGCGCTTAGCATTGACGATAGGAGCTTCGATTCGTTTCCGAATTTTACTCAAAAGCATCCAATTTGCTTATCCGATCTAAATTTTAAAGATAACGTCTTTCAGTTTAGAATCTGCTCCGAAAACAGTGTCCAAAGCCTAGGACACCGCATTTTCACCTGCTTAGATGGCATCCACAGAGACTTCGTCGCAAGCGAGATCAAGCAAACCGATGAAGTGATGATGAAGCTAAAGACGGGCGTTTTGAAGGACTTTACCTGCGTCTCAAAGTGCGGCTGGTGGATAACCGACATCTGGCGCGATATGTATCCGGTGATGGATGAGAGCGAGAGCGAAAATTTCGTCGCAGATATGCTTGGTAGCGAATTTTCGGCTCAAATGCGGCTTATAAACGAGCGGCTTTTGAGCGCGCAAAATAGCGGCGAGCTTGACGGGCTCATCGCCGAGCTAAGGACGCAGGAGTAAATTTTTAAAATTTTGCCCGCGAATTGTCCTAGGTGCGGCGGGCGCGCTCACGCGTTTTGCGGCTAAATTTTAAATTTGCCCTCTTAAATTTATCCCAGTTTGCCGTTTGTCGCACAGCTATTTGCAGGGTACGGCGTGAGTCCATAGTCTGCGGCTTCGACGTTCCAAAAGTCCAAATTTGCGCTACGCGATACGATATACTCAAAACCCTTTTGATTCAACTCGATCAAAATTTCAAATTCATTGCCGTTTTTACAGATGATACTTTCAAAAAAGTGCGAAAAACAGGAGATCTTCGCGTTTTCTTTCTGCATCGATTGATTTAGCATGAGCTCCATGTTGCTTAGAATTTTAAACACCGTCTGACTTGTCTCAAACCTACCGAAGCGCGCATAATACTTCGCTAAATTTTGCTCGTTTAGCGTAACGGCTTTGGTGCAATTTTGCGTTATCTGCTCGTATATCACGCCGAAAAGCTCAATCGACGCGTTTTGATTATCTATCGCCTTGTTTTCGTGGTTTTCGATGACAACAAAGCCGTCTTTTATGCAAAATTTCTCGTTTTTATAGTAAAAGCTTACTCTTGCGATCTCTTGCTCGAAGCGCTTTTTATAAGTGAAAGGTAGATACGTTGTAACGCCCATTTTATCGATGATCGCAGAGCTTTTGACGCCTCCGTCCAGCTCGTGCTGCATAAAGTAGCGGATGAAGCTGCCTTGCTCTATATCGAAGCTATTTAAATACTCGATCTTATCCAGATACGCACAGCGGTAGAGCCGCACGAACTCGGAATTTAGCGAGATATTTATCTCGTCGGGGATGTCGCCGTATTTTTCGCTTTGCGGCGCGTCGATGCGCTCTATGATATTCATCTGTTTTTCGACTTTGTCTTTTACGAAAATAGTGATTTTGACCTGCTGCATCTCATAAAAGCGCTTTATCGTCTCGGTCGCGCTTTTGGTGATGTCAGTCTTAAATTTTTTCGCGAGCTCCGATTTTTTGAGCGTCAGCGAAAAATCGCCGTTTTTTAGCTTGTTCTGCGAATACAGAAGATAAAGCAGCTCCTCATAAATCATCAAATGCGAGTAGGTCAAAAATGTATTATCCACAACTATGACATAGTAGCAGCGCGTTACGGAGTATCTTTTGTTGTCTCTTAAAAAGTCGTTGTAAATTTTTAGCTTGCTCGCATTTTTCGATACCTTAAATACGTCGTAAGATTCTAAAAATATATTTTCCATATTTCGCCTTAGGTCAAGATACTTTTGAAATATTACACCATATTTGTTTTAAGTTGTTTTAAATTTTATCTTAAGGATAAAAAATATTAGCGAGTAAAATAATTTATAAAATTTCAATCATATTTTTAATATTAGCTTAAATATAATA
>NZ_CALIBH010000008.1 GCF_938045775.1 uncultured Campylobacter sp. | reverse complement strand
TAATACTCTAAAGCTAAAAGCGGATAGGCTAGATAATATAAAAGGCTCCATAAGCTCAAGCTCCGCCTTAAAGATAGAGGCTAAAAGCCTAAGCAACAAAGATAGAGCCGTAATAGGAGCGGCTAAGAGCGAAAGACTAAAGGAGTTAAGCTTAGATGAGAGCAAAGACTCTTTTAAAACGGGAGTAATTCCTCCCTCCAAAAATAAGCTTAGCATAATAAGCGCGGATCACATATCAAATATAGGCGGAGCGATACTTTCAAACGAAAGCTATTTGGATATAAAAGATAGCCTTTTAAACGATAACAGTTTGATGGTATTAAGGGCGCTGGATTCTGAAATTCCAAATTTTTATAACCTCGCGGGCTCCGCCTTTATAGTGCAAGAGGGCTTAAGCTTGCGCGGCAACAATCTACGCAACGAAAGCTCAAAGATCATCTCCCTAGGAGGCGTTCTTTTAGGCTACGACAGCATAGATAATTCTAAGGGCTCTATCCTAAGTGGAGGAAATTTAATCATAAACAAAGGCGCTCTTAATAACGAAGAGGGGCTTATAGGCTCCAAAGGGGATCTTGCCTTAAGCTTAGATAGTCTTAGCGCTTTAGGTAAGCTAAACTCGGACGGCAGTTTATATCTGGGCTTAAAGGAGGATTTGAGCTATAACGGAGGGATCTACGCAAGCGGCGATATATACTTGAACTTACAGGGAAGCTTCATCGCCTTGCAAAGGCTGATCTCCAATAAAGATCTGATCATAAACGCAAAGAGTATCAAAAACGAAAGTATCATAGCCGCACTTGGAAATTTGGCTTTAAAAGCAAAGGAGCAAATTTTAAATTTAGGCTCTTTAATCGCGCGCGGCGAGCTTATAACAAACTCTGAAAGCCTAATCAATAAAAAAGCCCTCGTTTATGCACAAGACGGCATAGCTTTAAACGCTAAAAATATCCTCAATCAAGACGCGTCCAATATACTTAGCGGAGGGGATATAGTTATAAATACGAGCTTTCTTAGCAACGAAGCGCTATCCAACATCATCTCTCAAAGAAATTTAAATATTTTTAATGAAAGAGGCGGGGAGGGCAAGGCAGACGAGATCATTAACGCCTCCTCTTTGATATATGCAAAAAACACTCTTAATATCGGCGCTAAAAAGCTAAACAACCGCTCGGTTAACGAGCCCGTAAAGAGAGTTCAAAGCACCGGCTATAATATAGATTTTACTTGCAATGGTGACGGTTGGGGTTGCAGCGGCGTAGCCATCCCTTTAAAGGTTAATGCGGCAGAAATAAAAGAGCGCATCCTTAAGCAAAATCCCAATATTAGTCAGGACGAGTTAAACGCTAAGATCATGGAGGAGCTTAGCGAGCAGGATATGAATCTATACGTATTAAGCTTATATAAAAACACCAGGCTTCCGGGGGAGGATACTAGGCTATATGATGCTATAACGCTAAGCTTAAAAGACAATCTCTTTGGCATAAGAAGAAGCAAGCCTCATAAGAAGGAGAGATTAAGGCAGATAAGCTACAGCATCAATAAAGAGTATATAACTGAAGATAGCCTAAGTAAATTTATGGGCTCAAACATAATCTCCGCAGAGGATAGCAATCTTAACGTAGATGAGCTAAATAACAATAAGAGCGTAATTTATGCCTATAACGATCTATCTTTAAACGTAAAGAGCCTAAACAACCGCTCTTTAAGTCTAAATCATAGCATGATAAGTCAGGCGGAATATAGATGGAGAGGCAAAAAGCGCAAAATGCACGGTGGCTATAGCGACCAAAAGAATATCTACTACTCCCAGCCTGCTATTATCTCCATAATAGGAGCTAAAAAAGATATAAAAGGCTATGCGGGGGATATTTCAAATTTAAACTCGGACGGGCAGATAAACTCTAGTAACGCTCCTACTCTTATAAAGGAAGCTTTTTCTAAAATAGATTACTCTCTAATAGGCAAGGGGCTTAATAATCCTAACGCTTTAAATCTAAATAAAAACGATCTTGCGCCTAGCCTTAATAACGAAGCGGATATGCAAGATATCATTAGGCCTAGCTATATAAACAATCTCTTTTCGCCTATAAGCAGTAAATTTTATAATACCTTCTACGTTTATAGCGAGCTGATACCGGATTTTTCATATATGCACAATAAGCTAAGTTTGCTTTATGATAAAAAAAGGACATCCTTGAACTCTTCAGAGGAGGAAGATGACGGTACCTTACTTAGCTCCGCACCCTCTTTGATATACGCGGGAGGCAATATAAATTTAAGCGTAAACGGCGATCTTAGAAACGAAGGGATAATCTACGCGGGATCAAATATGAACCTAAAAGCTGGCAGCGTATCAAATTTAAACTCCGCCTCCATCATCGCGGGAAACGCTCTAAGCATATCGGCTAATAAGGATATAATAAACGCCTCCTCTTTGATACAAGGACGTAGCGTAAGCTTAAATGCGGGCAGAGATATAGTACATAAAACCCTAAGTAAAGAGATAAGCTTAAATAGAGCCTACGGCGATCAAAGCAGCACCTATATAGGCACTATCTCAAATATAAAATCTACCGAGGGCAGCGTAGCATTAAATGCGGCTCGCGATATAACCGTAAGCGGAGCGAGCATAGACTCTGCTTCAAATTTGATCCTAAACGCCGCAAAGGACGTAAACATAAATAGCGCGGAGGAGAAGCTAAGCTATAATTTTAAAAGCAAGGGCGGATACTATAAAGAGGATATCGTTAAGAATACAAGCTCCAAACTTAACGCCAAAGATAATATCTTAATAAAAGCGGATGGTATCAACATAAGCGGAGCGGATATTAATGCGCGCAGCGGTGATGCTTTGCTGCAGGCAAAGAACTCCATAAATCTAAGCGGAGATATCGATAGCAACTACTACGAGAGCGAATTTAAAGAAAAGGGCTTTGCGTCCAAAAAAAGCACTACTACTAAAGCTTTAAATCAAAGCGTAGTACCTACTAGCATAAGGGCTAAAAATATAATGCTTAGCTCGCAAGAAGCGGATATCAATATAGCAGGCTCTACGTTAAAAGCTAAAGAAGCCATAGATATGCAGGCGGGAAACAATATAAATATAGTATCTGCGCCATATAGCTCTTATTACGAGAAAAAAAGCCATAAAAATTCTTTCGGAGCTCTAGCTTCGCTAAAGAAAAGTCATATCGAGACCTCAAATAACGAAGCAAGCTCAACCATCTTTTCAAAGCATATAAATTTGACGGCAGGCTCTATCGATCTTTTAGCATCAAATATTACTGCAGATAGAGTAAATTTAAATACAAGTGAGTTAAATTTAATCTCGTCTAAAAGAAGTGATACAAAAATATCTGCTTCAAATCGCAAAGGCGTACTTACTGCTACTATGAAAGATAAAGGAGCCATAAAAGAAACCGAAATTCCAAGCTTTATAGCCGTAAAAGAGAGTCTAAAGCTAAACGATAAAGATATTACCGATAAGCTTACGTCGCATAAGCAAGAAAGTGCTTCTGCCTTAAATCAAGATCTCATGAGCAGTAGTGATCTTTTGCAGACAGATAATAAGGAGCACCGCAATACATATAACCAAATATCACCATCTGCTAAAGATCCCGCTCAAACTACTAAGGAGCTTAGCTCAAATTCTCCCACTCCTATAGATGAAAAGAATATAAACCAAACCAAGGCTATTTTAAATTCTAAGGAGTGGAGTGATAAGACAAGAAGCCTTAGCGGCGTAGGCTCTTTAATAGTAACTGCCGTAGTAACATATCTTACCGCAGGAGTAGGATCTGGCATAGCAGGAGCTCTTACTACTACTGCAGCGACTTCGGCTACAGTAGATGCTACGGTTTGCGCTAGCATAGCCAACCTTACCGTTCAGACAGCCAATATGGCTATATCCGATGGCAAGGTTAAATTTAGCCCTAGCTCTCTTGCCAAATCTGCTCTTACGTCTGCTGCAGGAGCTTATGCCGGAAAATATATATCTGGCTCAAGCGCTTTGAAGCAGAATCTTATAAAGACCGATTATTTTAATGTTTCGTATGCCGATATAGCGCTTTCTGCTTCAAATGCAGCCATTACAAGCGGAGTATATGGCACTAACTTTAAAGATGTCTTTATCTCAGCTTTAGCATATAAAGCAAGCGATGGCTTGTTTAAACAAGTAGGAGACGCGGCGCAATCATTTAATATGAGCGACGGTTCCATATCTAAAATAGCTATGCACTCCTTAGCAGGAGGTATAGTTTCTAGCATAGGTGGAGGAAGCTTTAAAGATGGAGCTATAAGCGCGGGCTTTAGAGAGATGCTAAGCCCGTTAAGCAAAAATTTCTCAGAAAAAGATCAAATTCTATCCTCGCAGCTAAGCGGAATTTTAGCAGGAGGTATAAGCGGAGGCGATAAAGGAGCAAATACCGGCTACAACATAGCAACCAGCGCAGAGATTAATAATAGGCAGTTACACCAGGAAGAGGTGGAGTGGCTAAACGATAAGCAAAAAATAGCTAAATTTAAAGACTATATTCAAAAAGCTACCTCTAAGAGATATACGGACGATGAAGCAAAAAAGATACTCGCTAAAGGAGGAATATCTTTAAGCGATGAATCTTTTAACGAAGCCTACAAAGAAAGCTTAAGTGATGATGAGCTAGCGGACATAGGCTTAGCTAAGGAGTATATTAAGCAAAGCGACTTCTATAATAAAGACCTGGACGGAACAAATGCCTTTAATCCTACTGCTTCTCAGTATAAAGAGAGGTAT
Source organism: uncultured Campylobacter sp. (assembly GCF_938045775.1). Taxonomy (GTDB): domain Bacteria; phylum Campylobacterota; class Campylobacteria; order Campylobacterales; family Campylobacteraceae; genus Campylobacter_B. The sequence goes on along the minus strand of NZ_CALIBH010000008.1, from coordinate 8,310 downwards.
ATGTATCTAAATGGCTTCATTAATAATCAAAATTTCTACATTGATAATCTAAAAGTAGATAAGCCTTTTCTAGATGATATAGCTGGTTTCGGGAAAGGCTTTATTTCTGGAGGATGGAATTTTATTTCTAATTCGGTTGAAGGAGCATATGATACTGCTAAAGGAGCATATAATAAGATAGCTACAGAAGGTATATACAATTTAGCCGTTGAAGGAAAGCGCAAACTAGCTAGTATTGATCCAATAGAAGTGGCAAAAGGTGCAGTAAACTATATGTCGGATACCTTTGACTCGGCGCAAATCGGCTTTTATAAGGGCAATTTAGACATGGTGCTGGCAGACTATGAAGCCGTAACCAAAAGGGATACCGAGGCCGCAGCTTCACTACTCCCTGTCTCTAAAGGTGCAAAGGCGGCAGAGGGCTTAAAAAATATCGAGAAGGTGATTCCTGACGGTAAGACTATGGGAAATGCCAAGTTGGCAAAAGTCCAGGCTGGAGATATTGGTGGAGCCGCAATAAAAGGGACACCTGAAAACAAGATTACTAAGCCTGCGTCTACAGAACATTTGAAACAGGTAGATGTAGATGATAAGAAGGTAAATTCTAATATAAGCAGCCAAGCAACCTCAAGCGTAACTAACAACATAGAAGCTAATAATTTTGCAAAAAAATCAAAAAAGGCACTGGAGCTCAAAGATAGCACAAAGCAGGCAGCGAAAACCGATAAGGTTGCAATGTCGGAGGCGGATAAGGTATCTATAAATATAAAAGTTAATGATTATAAGACAGAATTGAACGAATCGCAGATATCCAACATCAAGAGGGCTATTAAAAAAATACCATCTAATTCAAAGAATAATATAGAAATTTATAAAGATGCAAATGGTAATATAATATTCAAAGCAATCTCTCCCGGTAAAGTTCCGGGGTCAAGAGCCGAATATATAAAGACGATAGATAAAAATGGAAACACTATAGGTTTTCATAAAATAAGTTATGACCCAAAAGGAGATATAATACATGATAAAGATAAATTTAACACTGTCAAATAAAATAGATATTTTATTAAATTTGATAAATTTTGCTAAAGATATAAGCGCGATAAAAAGCGACTTGGCAAAGATAGGCTTTAATAGCGAATCAGAGCTTGTAACAATAACAAAAAATACCATCGCAAATATCTTAAATAGGGTCATCGATAAAGAAATTTCATATGATCTCCTTGAGGAATGGGCAAATTTAATAGAGTGTCGCGAGGATATAGGATATGAGGATGAAATTTTGCAAGAGATCATATTCGAACTGGCAAACCCTTGTCTTTATGGAGAGATAGACGAAGAGAAGATTTGTATGATTTTAGATGAAATTAAATGTAAACGGAGCGATTCAAATGATATTAGAGAAAAATATTGATATTGTGGGCGAGAGGGCTGTTTTGCTAATGGCACTAGGCTCATTATGGGCATTGGAGCACAAAGCGATCACCATAGATGAAAGCCAAAGAATTTTATTTTCACCCTATATCTCAACGCACTTGGAAAAAAATAAGGTCGATGAACGCATTATAGATATAATAATCGAGTGCTGCGAATTGGAGGATATTTTTGAACTAATTCCTACAAAATATATGGAAACTTTGCAAATATTGCAGAATAGAATAATAGAAATTTTAAAGCAATACGATGAAGAATCTAGAAAAAGATGGATAATTATAGATGAAAGATAACTTTCGCAGCCCTGCCTTTTGCGAACAGTTAAATAAAATTTTAAATATTATGCTAAAGCATGAGCTGCCTTACAAGGATAAACTTATTAAGCAGCTTAATAATTTAAGAATTAAAAAGATCGAGGAAGATGTGGGTCTTAAGGTCTTTGTCTTTGAGGTAGTAGATCAAAATTTACTAGATTATGAGGACATACCCTCTCCAGCAATAGATATGTTGGTGCGTAGCGATCCGTACTATATAACAGAATTCCTGCTTCACTGGACTGAACATACAAAAGAGTTGGAGATTTGTAATCTTGCAAGCGAAGCATATTTAGAACTAGAAAATTTTGAGGATATTGAATTCTTGGATTAGTAAATTTTTAAATATTACTAGAAACGGCACCAAAACTGTCAAACATAGATTTTTTAACCCAAAAATAAAGTGAAAGGAGAGATTATGTTTATAGACGAAGATTATGTCAATATCGTGCCGCAGGATCTGCTGGAGCGCGGTATTCGCTTAAGAGAGGAACTCGGTTTTTATGAAATCGCTTGGAAATTCGACGATGTAATGGAGGTGCTTAAAATCACAAAAAGTAAAGATATGGTTATCCTCGGAGGAGATGTATATCGCTTAAGCGGTAATAAGCCCATAATCACAGGCGATGGCTGGTACACGAACAAGGGAGATGACGATGCATTCGAAGTAGCGATCCGATATATCACCAATTATCGCGCGAGAAATGGAGATGATTTTGCATACTGCCCAGTCATTAGCCCTGGGCAGGTGTCCAAATGAAAATTTTGGCTTTCAATATAGAAAAGGAGAGATTATGTTTATAAATAAAGATGAAGATGCGAGGTTATTTATAGATGAAGATTACGTAAATATCGTGCCGCAGGATCTGCTAGAGCGCGGTATACGCCTAAGAGAGGAGCTCGGATTTTATGATATTGCTTGGAGATTCGACGATGTAATGGAAGTGCTTAAAATCGCAAAAAGCAAAGATATGGTTATCCTCGGAGGAGACGTATATCGCCTAAGCGGTAATAAGCCCATAATCACATACGACGGCTGGTGGAATACCAAAGCAAGAGATGACGATGCATTCGAACTAGCGATCCGATATATCACTAATTATCGCGCTAAAAACGGAGATGATTTCGCATACTGGCCGGCTATCGGTCCATATACCATCCTACAGGAGCCAAATGAACAAACAGAAAAATGATCAATTTTTTATAAACAAGAGTTTACCGCCTAACGTAGAAAGATGGCTTAACATAATGCTTCGATATAAATTTAAAGGCAGAGATGAATTAATATCTCATCTCAAACTTATAAAGATCGATAGCGTGATAAAGGAAGTAGGTTATATGCTAATAAAATTCAAAGAGCCTAAAGGTACGGAAAAGCTATCGTTAGAAAATTTCCCGATGAGCACTATAGTAATAGATATGATGGTGTTCACAAAAGGAGAATATGAAACCAACTTCTTACTCTACAATAACGATTATGTAAGTAGGCTAGAGATTTATAATGTTGCAAGCGAAGCATATCTTGAATTAGAAAATTTTGAGAATATTCAATTTTATAATTTTGATGAAAATAAATATGAATAAGTGCTTGAAATTAATAGTAGCCCTATTTTGTGTCAATATAATGGCTGCGAGCTTGAAAGCAAATAACATAGTAAGCTATTCAAATTCTAAGCTTTCAAGCATAAACGCTAACTACTCCAGATCCAAATCAAGCACTATGGTAAAACAGACCGTGCTATCTAGTATAACCGCTAAAGAGCTAGACATAGAGGTAGGATCTAACACAGATCTAAAAGGCTCACTAATAGCCGCAGGCTACTATGATGAGAATGGAAATTTCATAGATAACGGCAAGCTTAGATTAAAAACAGACAGCCTAACATTCTCAAATTTAAGCAACACTAGATACGACAAATCAAATTCTTTAAGCATAGGGGCAAATTATGCTTTTAAAGATCCGCAACAGGGAGAAGGAAACAAGCATAGCGACAGCCAAGCTAGTGATAGCAAGAACGCTGAAAGTAAAGATAGCACCGCCAGATCAAACGCTTATAGCTCAAATCAAATGAGCGGTATGCAAACAAGCAGTACAGATATGAGTGCAAGAAAGAATAGCAAGAGCGCTCAATCTAAAGAGAGCAATACCGACCCTAAATCTAAAATTTCATCGATTAACTACGCTAATAATAGAAACCTATCCTACTCTATGAGTAAGAGCTTAGCTACTATAGGAAAAGGAGAGCTTATAGTAGGAGATAAAGATATAAGCTCTTTAAGTAAAGATGAGCTTGCTTCTTTACAATCTGATCCTAACAATAAGGCTCTATATAACTCAGACGATCTTGCGAGATTAAACAGAGATAGCTCTAAGCTAAGCAAAGAGCTATACTCCACCAAGCTAAACTCTAACGTTGATGCAAGCGTGGATATGAGGTTGTTTAGCGAAGGGGGAAAAAATGAGATAAAGGATGAGCTTAATAGGGGTAGCGCGATAGAAAAATCCTTAGAGATGCTTATAAAAACCGGGGATTTTTCTTTCAATGAAAACGTAGCGGAATATGCAAACGCTTATGAGTTAAGTAAGGCTTATGGTAAAGATTTAAGCTCGGTACTAATGGATGAAAAAGTAGGCATCAACACTAAAGAGCAGGTAATAAAATCTCTAGTAGATGCTTATGCAAAAGCCAATAGTTTAAATTTAGAAGGTATTAAAGTAAAACTAATATCCGATGCCAATGCGAAAGGTAAAAATGGCAATCCTTTCAAGGGGAATTTCGACTCTTTAAGCAAAACTATCACTCTGAATTTAGCCAATACGTCGGATATAAAAACATTTGCTCAAACCCTAGGACATGAACTAAGCCATGCTATAGACTACAAAAAAGGACGCTTTATCCCTGGCGGCGAGGCTATGAATAGATATGCCGATATAAAGGGCGATCACTTTGCGGACTATCTCGAAAGAGGCTTGGATATAACGGGCTCAAAGATAAATTTAGGGGATAAACTGCCTAGCTACGATAAATACGACAAGATCAATAAGGCTCTGCTAGAACATAATCTTAAGAATTTTAATAGTACGGATAAGAGATGGAGCGATAATGCGGATATAAATTTATTTAACAAAAATCTCGAACCATGGCGATATAGGGCTGGTGAATGGCATAGAAGCGGGATTTTAGATAGAGAAGATATAATTACTTTTTCGGCTCATGGTGTAATCGGTGCTGTATATGATGTGAGGAAAGATGAAAATTTTCCAGACGGAATGGCAAAAATACTATCGGCAGAAGACGTAGCAAATATGATAAGAAGCCATAGAAAATGGATTAGAGCCAATGGTAGAGATATAAAATATATAAGATTAGATGTTTGTTATTCTGGGTTGGGCGAAAAAGCAAATAATGAAAATTCTATAGCTCAACAGGTCGCGAATATATTAAAGGTTCCAGTTTATGGTACAACTGGGGAATATCTCTATAACGGGTATATCCCATTTATAAATATGCCTGACTTTGGAGCAAGCAGTAAAAGATATGATCCAAAATAGTAGGTCGATTATGTGTAAAATTTATAAAAAAATTTTAGTTGTTTTTATTATTCTATGTTCTATATTTTTAGTTTATAATATACGAAAAAGCCTTAATAATGATTGCTGTACTACTATGGAATATTTTAATAAATTCGCATATAACAATCCAAGTACAGAATGCAAGGCAATATTGCTTAGTAGAATTAAAGCTAAATTTGATTGGCAAATTTTCTATAGGCTTTATGGGAGCATTAAAAAGTATATCTTAGAGGAAAACTTGGCAATAGAAGATGATGTTGACGAAGAAATATTAAAATACATAATAGAGACTACAAAAAAAGATTATGAGATAATATACCGCAGTGATGAAAATGGAACTATTAAAAAGTATTTGCATATAAGAGGAAATTTATAGTTTAGGGTAAAAAAGGGGAATATTAAATGAAATTTATCATTATCTCTTTATGTGCTCTCTTATTGGCTGCCACCCCATTATCTGGTAGAGACGGTAAGCAGATAATGGGCTTTTACTCCTTGCAGACCAGGCGTAGCTATATCAATATAAAAAACAATGAAAGCACAAAGGATCTCGTCGCTACCTCTGCTACAGAAAGCCAAAGAGCTATGGATCATCAAAGAGGTATAGACTTCCTCCAAAACGAAGACGATCATTCAACCTATTCACAGAATTTTGGAAATGCAGTCGCTAGATACTACGGATATGCTCTTAGCTCATACGGCAGCGGCTATGGCTCTGCTAAGATAAATAATCCAAGCAGTATCAATCAAAACTACTACGCAAGCAACAATAAAGAATTCTCTAGGCTGGATAAACAGAAGGGGGCGAATAGGCAGTTGCTTGATGAAGAGGTACATAAAATATATGAACTATCTAAAATTTACTCGGAAAAAAAGAATATACCTCTAGAAAAGGGAACCGCTATAGTATCTAAAGCATTCTATGGTTTAGTAGACAAAGATGCAAACGATATGTATGAAACTAACTTGGACACGGAGGAAGCTTTTGAATATCTAGAGGCTCAAGACTTTTTAAAATCTAAAATAGGTTATTCAAGAATTATCCCTACTTATGATAATGAATTTAGTGGTATAGGTTGGGCGTTCAAAGAGCAATATGACGATAGGTATTCAAATTTGAAAGGATATTCTAGAAATAAGAAATTCTATGAAAAATACCTCAAAATAGATAATCCAGCAGATACTTTCTCGTTCTCGGGTTTAGCCGATAGTATTAAAAATTTCGCTGATGGTTTTACAAAGCCGTTTAAAGATTTAGCTAATGAAGCCACTAATAATACTTCAGAATTTTTAAAAGCTACCGCGATAGGAATTTTAAATCCTTTTAAATCAGGATCTAATTTCGGAGAGAATTCACATAAAACATATGAAGAAGCAAATCTAGATGATTTTTTAGGTGATAAACAAGGTAGAGATCAAAAACGTGGAGAAATAGCAGGAAGTATTGCGCCGATCATAGCCGGCGGAACAATCGGAAGTATTCTAAAAAAAGGTAAAAATATCCATAAGGCAGGAGATGTCGGTACCGCCGAAGGCGCAGGGGCTACAAAACTTTCAACGGCTGTCGGTGAAACTGCAGGTGCGGGAACGGCAAAAGCTCCGACGGCTATTAGCGAAGCTATTTTAAGTAATAATATAAAAATTACTCAAGACGAAATGATTCATGTGTTAGATGCTGCAAATCAACTTGATAGAAATAAGTTAACTAAGGCTGGTAGAGCAATACAAAAACACGGCGATAGGCCAGGGGATATAATTGAAAAAGTCAAAGGGAATGCCGCAGTAAAGAATTCTGAAGGCATAAAATTAGTTAAAAAAATTTTAACGGACTCTAATTTAGAAGTTAAATCATATTATAGCTCTAAATATAAAGCAAATATCAAAGATTACAGGAGCAAAAATGGCGGAATAAGGATGAATATTGATAGTGGTGAATTTATGGGGTTTTTAAAGCCACAATCAAATAATTTTTAGGATTTTAATATGATAAAAAATGAATTTGAATTTTTAATTGCCTCCGTGCCGGATAGAGAAAAAGTAGTAGCCGAGATTTGGCATATGGACAGAGAGGCTTTAATAGAGATCAACCATGAAACGAATAAGCTTTTGGTTGCTGCTACCGAGACTCGGCATAATATCAATTTTTACGAGCTTATATGGGCGCTATATGCTGGGGGATTATGGCTAAAAGATGGAAATCAAACACCGAATTTTACGGAGCAATTTGAGAAATTTTCAAAAAGAAACGGAAGATGTTCGAAAAATATCTTTAAATTTACAAGATATGAGAATAAAGTGAGTATAGAACATAAAGGCAATCTAATAGCGCATGTCATAAAAGATGGCGACGCCCTATCGGTAGGTTTGTTAAATTTTGGATTTGAATTAAAAGACTGCGTAGAGCTCGAAAATTTCGTATGGGCTTTGCAAAATTCCAAAAAGTTGCTAGATAGCGCGGTCGGCTGAGTATCGCGGCGAAAACATATATAAAGGATGATAAAATGACCGATTATTTCGCAAGAAAAGAAAGCGCGATAAAATTAAATAAGCTTTTGGGGTTAGATTCGGCGGGAGATGAGCAAGATTGGGAGCTAGAATTAGCAGATATCGGCAAAATTACGTCAATGTTAAATTTGCTAGAAGACAAGACATTAAATTTCCACGACAAGATTGCTCTGTCGCATTTAATTGTCGCTTCGTTTGAGAAAGAGGATGAAGAGCTAGGCGCGGTAGATAAGGATAGGATTAAAATATTTGCCGACTTTCTGGATGATAACTTGCAAATCAAAAATATCATAAGAGAGTACTGGGTAGTTGCGTATGGGAATTTGAGTAAAAATTTAGCCTATTTGATATTTGGGGATAGATAAAATTTTGAGCCTATCCATAAAGTATAAATTTTTGAAATTCTAAGCAACAAACGATTAGTACATACCAGCAGGTGCTAACGCAAAGTTTCAGACGCGGCTAGTTTATAAATAATTCCAA
>NZ_CALIBH010000007.1 GCF_938045775.1 uncultured Campylobacter sp. | reverse complement strand
GGGGTTTCGCGCAGCGGTGATGGCGGCGATCGAGGCGTGCATCGCCAAAGCTCGCAGCTAGCCTCGCCGCGCCTCGTCGGTTTCGGATTTCAAATACGGCGTGTTTGTGTTCGCGCTAATATCGAAATTCTGTACGGGCGCGCTAGCTAAAATTTTGCCTTATCTTTAAATCGCATGAGTTCGCCATTTCTGCAGCAGCGGAATTTACGAGCTCTATGGCGAACAAGCCGCCAAGCCCGCATTGCATTTAAAATTTTAAAATTTAGAGATTTTGGGAAATTTTAATTCAAAATTTCACTCTTAAAATTCTAAATTTATAGGATTATAAATTTGGCGCTCGCAGCAGGGTAAAATTTTGATTTTTAGTCGCGCGAGCCTACGTCCAAAACCATTAAAATCAAACTCATTTGAAAAAATGCAAATATAAATAAAACGCACTATCTTAATAAAATCACTCAAAAAAATTTTCTAGATTGGAGTTATATTGTATACAAAACACAATTATTAACTACTAGCTTAAGGCAAAGCCACCAAATATAAATATCGGCACTATTTGGAGATTCGCTGACCAGTCCGTGACATATTTTATTTCTATAGTTTAGCCCCATCGGCTCCGTTAGTAAAAATTTTAGCTCTTCCGTCAAATCTCTCCCGAGCAATTCATATATTTTTGGTTCTTGCAAAAGCGAATTTATGCTTTTTTCAGATTCTACGCCATTTTCATCGATAGTAGTCGTAGGGATTTTTTCTTGTCGCAATAAAATTCTCGCCAAATGCTCTATTTGAGGTATCAACAAATGACTTGAAACCAAAAAGTCTCTATCAAAGCCGTAATATAAGCCTTGCGCCCAGATATCTACCCTATCAACCGGAACTACGCTAGAGTTTCTGCAAACATCATAAATGAAACGCATAGACACTCTATGCTCCTTTAAAATTTGCCAAAATGCTGGCAATATGCTGCTGTCTATCGCCAACTCGACATGTATATTATATTGCTGGTACATTTCATGTTTTAATCGATCATCTTTTGTAGTTATTTGCGATAATTTTCTTCCGCCGGCATCTACGTAAATTTGAGTAATAAGATTTGAAAAAAGAGACTTCTTTAAAAGATTCTCGGATGACTTTTTGATCTCTTCATATAGTGGATTTGCTGTGATATTAGCTAGGCATAATACCGCTTCAGATAGTTGCTTGCCTTTTACTGCTAGCTTTGCATTATTTTGATAACGCGAAATATCGATCTTATCGGTAGCAATCAAACTCATTTCGCTTATAATATCTTGGTTATTTTGCCCCATTAGCTTACGTATCTCGTCTATTTTTTGATCGATTCCGAGCTCATTTCTATCTTTTGTAGGGATGCTTCTGAGCTCTTTTAGTGCTTGCTCTAGGTCTATTTTTGACGATATAGCGCTACTTTCTTTTGCTTTTTCTATTAAGATATTAGCTATTTTAAGTGCAGTTTCGGCTATTTTGGGGCTATTTTTGAGCTTCTTATACCATTTTTGCGACTCTTGATAATAGTCTATAGCCGCTATAAATTCTTCCTCTTTGGCAAAAGCATCGGCAAAATTTTCTAATTTTTCAGCTACGCTTGATTGCAGTTTTTTGTCCAACTTAGCAATATCCAATAAATACGACATCCTTAAGCAGTAGTATTGATCGGTTGGCTCCGCCTTATTAAAACATTCTAAAATTTTATTCGATATTTCGGCGTATTGATTTTTTGTGATTTTGGATAATCGCGATAGCCTGATAGCCCTTTCAAAAGCATCTATATTAAATTGGTTTAGCGACTTTGGCTCTAGAGAGATTTTCGAGTATTCATTTGCGGCGATCTCTAAAAATTTGATATTTTTGGGACTTTTTAAAATCCATAAAATATCGGCGATCCTTGATTTTAGTTTGCAATCGGTTATTTCATCTAAAATACTCTCGAAAAATTCCAAATCCTGCTCGGTAAAATCATCTAATATCGCCGATCTGCAATCGCCCGCGATGCATCCGGCTTCGTACGGCTCATTTGTGCTTTTAGGTTTTAAGGTCATAGAGCAAGCGTCCCTTAATAAATAAAATACCTTACTTACTTTTAAATCTCCGTTTTTAAAATTTTCCTCGCACAAGTCCGCAAATTTAAAACTGTAAGCGTCAAAATATTTTGCGTCTTTGAGTATTTCGTCCAAGTTTATACCTAAAAAATCATCTTTGGTTATCGTCATTTGCCGTATTTCTTCGATCAAATTTCAGCCTTTTTAAACAAAATTTCTCACTCCGCCATCGCAAATTTGACCAATCTCGGCCGAGCGATACGCTCGTAGTCCTTCGTGTTTAAAATGATAGAGCGATCCAGTAAGCCTGCGTTAAAAGCAAGCTCGGCATAGCGCGTAAGCAGGCTAGGATCGGCGATCAGCTCTAGCTCCTCGTGAAAGCTAAACGGCGGAACGCTGCCAAAGACGCAGTCGGTTAGTCGTATGACCTCATCGGGGCTTGCTAGGCTTGCTCTAGTGCCGCCAAGCGCCTGTGTGATGAGCTGCAAATCAGCCTTGTAATCCGCCGGCAGCACCGCCAAAACATATCGTTTGGCGCCGCCGCCCTTTACGACTTCCACTTTTTCAACGGCACCGACCGGAATCATATCTAAGTGGCTAACACCATTCCAATTGACAGGAATACCATCAATCATCACAAGAGTACCGCCGGTAATTCCTCGGAGAT
>NZ_CALIBH010000006.1 GCF_938045775.1 uncultured Campylobacter sp. | reverse complement strand
CAAGGGGGCGAAGAATAGATTATAAATAAAGAATACTATTATGTTGTAGTCTTTTACGATGAGGGATTTATTGTCAAATTTCGGCGGATTTCGGCGCTCGGCGTTATTTTGTTCGGATTGCGATTCTTGCGGCTCATCGTTAAAATTTTTCATTAAATTTTTGCTCTTATTTTAAATTTTACCGCTAGCGGCTCGGGCGTTTTGCGGCGCTAAATTTGCCGTCCTCGCCGCACGCTCTAGCGACGCAATCCCAAGCGGAGCCCGCTTGCGTCCTTTCAAAATTTTATTTCGTTCAAATTTATCGGCGCCGCGTATCGGTACCGCGTACGCTTACCGCACCGCCGTATGAAATTTCGAGGTCTCACAGCTCGAAATCAAAGCAGTAAAAATCATCCGCTTCGCTCCAGAGCTCTTAACGAGAGCCCGTCTATTTGCGGCGCACCGTAGAGTTCCTGCAGCGTGGCGAAATACCGCTCGCCGCTTGCATTTGCGCCAGCTTCGTCCGCGCATCTTTGAAACGAGCAGCGATCTGCGTAGGCGATGATCAAGTATTGCGCGCCGCGCAGGCGAAAGCTAAGCTCGGGCTCGCCGCCCTCGGCTACGCATTTTAGCAGCATTTGCTCTATAGTTTCAAATGAATAGTCTGACATTTCGCTCCGATCTTAAAATTTTATCTCTGCCGCGACGCTTATTGTGCCGCCGCATATCGCGAGCCGTTTTACTCCGCCAAAAACTCGAAGCGCTCGATCATATCCAAAAGCATATCGGCTCTGCAAATTTCATCGTCCAGCAGATCGTCGTATTGATCTCGCAGTCGCTCGGCGTCTTGCACCACGGGCCCTAGATACTCCCTAGCTTGCGCGGGTTCGCCCTTCATCACGTAGTATTCGCCTAAGATCACGCGCGCTTGCGTCTTGCTAACCTCGTCGCCGTCGCCCTCCTCAAGTGCTGCTTTTAGGCTCTGCACGCCACCCTCCTCAAGCCCCCGCGAGAGCTGCATTATTGCTTTGTTTAGATAAAGCTTCGCATCCACTTTCGCTCCTTAGTTAAATTTCATTTGAAATAATAGAACAAATTTCCGCCGCACTCAAGATCCACGAACTCCTTACTGTCAAAATAGAGCTTAAATTTCATGTGGCTCAGGTATTTGGCGTCCTGCGCTTTCTCTATAAAATTTCTTATCAGCCGCTCTATCTTTCCGCCACCTTCGCGGCGTGCCGCGTCCTGCCTCGTGAAATAAAAAACTACGGGCGCGTCGGACACCGCCGCGATATACCAAATTTTAAGCGGCGCTAAAAGCTCGTTTCGGTTTCGCAGCAGCTCCTCTACCGCGCCTTGGATCAGATCGGTGCGGATCTGTGACTCGAAGGACTCGACCGAGATATAAAAATTCTTTAGCTCGTTTAGCTTCGCGTAAAGCGGCGTGCGGGCGAGATAGCGCTCGATGCACTTTTTATCGGTAATTTTTGCGGCATCTTTATCGAAGCGAAGCACGATCTTAAGCCACGCCGAGTTCTTGCCCGCGCCGTAAAACGCGCTGATAGGACGAACCTTAAATTTAGAGTTTATAAACTCCAGTAAGCCGCTGATATTTTCGCTGTTTTCGGCTCTATTTTCTATGATCTCTTTGCAGCGCCTGCTCTGATACGGGCTTAGATCGCAAAACATCGCGCGCCTTTAAATTTAAAGTGATTTAAATTTAGCCCGCATCGTAAGCCTCGAGCATATCGAAAGTCGGAGCGAAAAAGAGCGCGCCCGTCTTTGCGGTGCTGAAATCCAGTAGGCGGTCGTAGTTGCCTCGCGGGCGGCCGATAAACATACTCT
>NZ_CALIBH010000005.1 GCF_938045775.1 uncultured Campylobacter sp. | reverse complement strand
TACCTGATTTCAAGTCTATGAGTATCGGCACGGCAATCGAGGGCTCGAAAATGTGTAAAAATATCACGTGGAGCAGAGAGGAAAACGGCGGATTAAAGACGGTCAAAATGGTGTGCGACTTGGATATGGAACTTATAAACGCAAGAAATAAGGAAATCAAAGCAGAGGTGTTTAAATCATCTCAAAAAACGATGATAAACGCATATTTAGACAGCGTTAAGATCTTTTACAAAGGCAAGACTTATGACGCGCAAGGTCTGTTTAAGCTAGCAAAAGAACATTGCAAGTTTAGCGAGGCAACATTTCAAGAAGTGCTCAAAACTAAAGGCAAAATAGAATACGACGATAGATACAAGATAGTTGATTGCGATAATAAGTTAAAAGAGGAATTGCAAAAAGAAGATAGCGTTGATTATATTGTAAAAAACCTTAAAGAAGCCATCTATTACTCGCAGCTAACAGTAGAGCAATATGACGCAAGTATCGGACTTAAGGTGGGGGAGGGTTCGCCGTCGCAGGCTACGATCGAGCTAAATTTCATCGTAAATAATGATAAGAGTGTAAGTCTATCGAATAAATTTAAACTTACCGCAGACGGAAAAGAGGATACTAATAATAAAATGAAATCACAAGATCTTCTCGCGGGCTTCTACGAAAGAAAGTAAGCACCTCATCTCGCGGCTAAATTTTATGAAATTTAAAATTTAGCCGCCATTCTTATATCAAAATTTCATTCAAAATTTTACGCGCGGTTTTAAATTTAAAGCACAATGCCTTCTCGTCGCCAAGGCCAAATTTAAATTTTAGCTTTATTGCGGCGCGCGGGCTGAATTTTCGCTGCGCGGAATTTTAAATTTTATTCAGCATACTGTGCTGCGCGGATAAGCTAGCGAGCCGAGCTCGCAGTTTTAGATAAAATTCCGACCTTGTACGGACTCCTGCGAGATATGAATGCGTGCAGTCAAAATTCCTACGAGCGGTATAGAGTAGGCTCTAGCCGCGATTGCGGGGCGGGAGGTGCGGTTAAAATTCTGACGAACTAGCCAAAAAACGGATTTCGCCTGCCAAAAACTAGCGATTTGCCGCAACGACCGAAATCGACGGTTTGCCTTCGAGTATGAGTTTCGGCGCCGTTTGCCTACGGAGTATCAACCGAAATCGGCGATTTTCCTCGCTGATAAAGCAAGCTTGCTGCCACGTTAATCAAACAGCGAGGGTTGCAGCGATTTGATCTTGTAGCTTGCGCGGTGAA
>NZ_CALIBH010000004.1 GCF_938045775.1 uncultured Campylobacter sp. | reverse complement strand
CTTGAAGCTCGCCACCGGCAGCGAATCATCGAATTGATACAAAAAGTCAATTTTAGCGCTTTTGCCGCCTTTGATTTTAAGTGAAATCTCTTTTTTTTCCATCGTTTTCCTTTATAAAATTTTTAAATTTCATCGCTCTTACAGGCGCGATTTTAAAATTTTGACGCAGCTAAACGCGCCGCTTTTAAATTTGCACCGGGGCTCGTTTTAAAAATTTCGCTAAAACAAGTTTTCAAAATTTAGTTCAAACTCGCTTCTAAAATTTCGCGCTAGGGCAGTTTTGCCCGTCCTGCTTAAAATTTTAAAATTTAATCGCACCGCAAGGCTTCGCAAATTTTAAAACCGCCGCCATCGTCCACACCACGAATATGGTTCGCCGGTACCAAAGCACAGACTGTGCGCTGTTTATGCGGCTCTTGCAATCGGCTCAAACTATACGCGGCATTATAAAATTTCATTGCGCTATTCGTTGTCATAAAATTTCAGCACCCGAAACGCCGCGTCGCGCCGTATTTGCAGCACAAGACGAAATATATCCGTGCTCAAACACGGCAAGCGTTGTAAACGAAATGTCTCTCACGCGCCGCCTCCGCCGCATTGATCTTGCGGCGCGGAATTTCGCGTCCAAAAAATTTTAAGGCGAAATTCCATAGCGAAATGAAATTTTACCGCGCAAATTCCGCTTGCGCCTGTAAATTTAAACCCGTACCCATATCAAAATTTTAAATTCCGTTGCAAAATTCCACGATCGCAAAAATTCGCCATCTGTTTTTAAGACAAATTCTACCGCTAAATTTTAGCCGCAAGCGAATAAATTTCCCGCCGCAAACGCGCAAAAGCCCGCACCTAAGCGTAAGTCTCCAAAATATCGTAGTTGGTGTTGCGCTTGGCGGGTATTTCGCCTACGTCGCGGATCAGCGCTATCATCTCGTCCTTGCTCATCCGAAAGCTCGCGCCTGCCGCCTTTACGACGTTTTCCTCCATCATCGTGCTTCCAAGATCGTTCGCGCCGAATTTCAGCGCCAGCTGCCCGATGTAGCTGCCCTGCGTGACCCAGCTACTTTGGATGTTTTTAAAATTATCCAAAAATAGCCGCGAGACGGCGAGTAGGCGCAAGTAGCGGTTTGGGCTTTGCTTTTTGATCTCGGGATGCTCGCGCAAAAGGCGGGTGTTTTGCCCCTGAAAACTCCATAAAATGAACGCTCTAAAGCCGCCCGTGCGGTCTTGCAGCTCGCGGATTTTATCCCAGTGCTCTACGATCTCGCGCGTGCTTTCAAGCGTGCCGAACATCATCGTGGCGGTCGTTTTCATACCGATGCCGTGCGCCTCCTCGTGCACTCTAAGCCACGTGGCGCTGTCGCTTTTACGCGGCGCTACTAGCTCTCGCACGCGGTCGCTTAAAATTTCGGCTCCGGCTCCCGGCATCGAGTAGAGCCCCTTGGCTTGCAGTCTGCGAAGTACTTCGAGCGTGCTGATGCCGCTAAGGCGCGCGATATAATCGATCTCGATCGCCGAGAAGCCGTGGATCGTGATGCTCGGGTAATTTTTGTGGATGAACTCCACTAGATCCTCGTACCATTCGATTTTCAGCTTCGGATGGACGCCGCCTTGAAATAAAATTTGCGTGCCGCCCACGGCGATGAGCTCCTCGATCTTTTCGCTAATCTGCTCAAAGCTCAGCACATAGGCGTCCGCGTCGCTTGCGTGGCGGTAAAATGCGCAAAATTTGCAATCCACCATGCACGCGTTGGTGTAGTTTATGTTTCGATCGATGATGAAGGTCGTGACGCGATTCGGATGCAGCTCGCGCTTGCGCGTAAACGCCGCGCGCCCAAGCTCGTTTAGATCGGCGTGCTCAATTAAATTTAGGGCTTCATCTATACTTAGTCTTTTCAAATTTATCCTTCCGATTTGCCTTTTCGATACGGTTTTAGTGCGCTGGTGATTTTTTGATTTAGCGTCGGCAGATAGTCCTTGATAGCTATCTCTATCAGCTCAAAATTTAGCCGTTCGTATTCGTGCGAGGCGATATTTCTAGTGGCGTTGATAGCTCTTATTTCATCTTTGCTAAAGATCGCCAAAGCCTGCAAATCGTTGCTTTCTTGCAGCCCTTTTAGCAGGGCGTGGATATTGATGAACTGCATCATTATCGCAGGCTGCAAAACGTCCTCGTCGGCAAGAGCCTGCGCTACGCCGCCCTCGCATTTTTTTAGGATGGATGAAATTTTATC
Organism: uncultured Campylobacter sp.; assembly: GCF_938045775.1. Classification (GTDB taxonomy): domain Bacteria; phylum Campylobacterota; class Campylobacteria; order Campylobacterales; family Campylobacteraceae; genus Campylobacter_B. The sequence goes on along the minus strand of NZ_CALIBH010000004.1, from coordinate 1,953 downwards.
AGATATCTTTTTTAATCGCTCGACGCTTGATTTTTCAAACATAAATCGCTCCTTGCAGCAGCTTTGTTTTTTCTTCACGACTTAAAGAGGTAGTATCGCACAGATCGACATTAACATTAAATTTGCCAGATAGCTTTTTTTTAAAATCGTCTAAAAAAACCAGCGCCGAAAATGGGTTTCCTAAATTTTTTACCATTTTTGCCCCGTCGGTTTCGATCGCGATGTCGATGTCGGAAAATGCGTCGGCACTACCCTTGGCGTAGCTGCCGAAAAGCCATAGCTCGGTAACACCAACCGCAAAAAGCCTCTTTTTCTGCGACGATAAAAATTTTAAAATTTCATCCTTGCTGTTGATCGTTTTTTTCGGTGCGGTTTTAGCGCTCACTCTACGCCTCTTTCGGATCTACGGACGCTTCTTGTTCAGCGCCAGAGCTTTGCGCGTTTTTGCTCGCAGCGGCATTGGAATTTTTATCGTCGGCACTCGTGCTGTCCGCGTCGCTTAAATTTGCGTCGCCGTTATTTAAATTTACGCCGTCTGCGCCGCTAGAATTTCGACTGCTATCTTTTTTAATCACGATCTGGCCGTTTTTTACGCCTAAAATTTCGACGCGGTCACCCTCGTTAAGATCCGAAATTTCATCGCTTTTCCAAAACGTGCCTTTGAAATAGACCATGCCGTTTTTGACGGTGCCGGTGCCGCTTTCGTCTAAAAAATTATCCTTATGCTTCTCTTCGGGCTTGAAAAAGCGCGATTTTAGAGGTCTTTTAAGTGCGATCAGAAGTACGAAAGAAAGCACGAACGAAAGCAGAATTTGTACGTCCCAATCAATATGAAAGCCGAAGCTCAAAAGCCCCGTGATGAAAAATCCGGCGCTGAAAAATATAAAGGTGAAATCCATCACCAAAAGCTCGACGATCGCCAAAATCACGCCGATTATGATAAAAATCAGCGCGTTCATTTGAGCTCCTTCGCGCCGTTTTTGCCGAGGAATTCTTTAAGCACGCTAAGAGAGCCGATAAGCTCGCTCGTTTCGTAAGGGATTAAAATTTTATCCTTGCTCGGGTTTTTGGATAGCTCGCTGAAAGCGTTTACGCGACCTTGCGCAAGCAGGTATTCGGCGGCGAAGTGTGACGAGCCCATCGCGATATTGATGCTTTCCATCGCGTCCTTTTGACCTTGCGCGAGCGCGATCTGCTCATATTTTTTCGCATCCGCCATACGCTCGATCGCCTCGGCTTCGAGCACCTTCTCCTGCTTTAGCGCTTCGGCGTTTCGGATGAGAGCTGCTTTTTCAGCCTCGGCTTTAAGCTCGATCGCGCGCTTTTCGCGCTCAGCTTTCATCTGCATATTCATCGCCTCTTCGATGCCGTGCGGTACCGAAATTTCGGAGATCTCCACGCGCATGATCTTTACACCCCAGTTATCCGCAGCGTCGCCCAGAGCGATTTGTAGCTTGGAATTTAGCTGATCGCGCGAGCTAAGCGTGCTGTCTAAGCTCATCTCGCCGATCGCGCTACGTAGCGTCGTCATCGCTAAATTTGAAATCGCGCGGCGATAATCCTCGACGTTGTAAAGCGCCATCTTGCCGTCAATGACCTTCAAAAACACGATACCGTCGACGCTTATGTTGACGTTATCTTTGGTGATGACTTGCTGCTTGCTGATGTCCACCAACTGCTCGCGCACGCTCATCTTCGCGCGCACCGCGTCAAAAAACGGCACGATGATGTGAAAGCCGCCGTCGAGCACCTTGTGAAAGCGACCCAGTCGCTCGATAATCAAAATTTCCGATTGCGAGACGATCTTGACCCCCATCTTTAGAATTGCCGCGATGAGGACGCAAAATACTATTACCGTAGTTACGAACCCTTCCATTTTCACTCCTGAATTAAAATTTCGCAATTATAGCATTTTTAGCTTATTTTGGCTTTTAAGGCGCGCCGTGATACAAT
>NZ_CALIBH010000003.1 GCF_938045775.1 uncultured Campylobacter sp. | reverse complement strand
AAGCTTGCTTATTTTAACCCGCTTCGTTGAGCTTTAAAAATTTAGATTATTTCTTTGATCGTATCGGATAATGCCACCGCCACGGAATTGCTCAAGCCACCCTATTTGCTATATACACAATTAAAAGCGACGCTAACGCGGAATTAAATAGTATAAGTAAAATCTGTAAAAGGTGTGAAATTTAATCATAGAATTTTAAGCGCCAAGAATTTGCGATAGAATTTCGCCACGCAAATCAAACCCCAAAGCTAGCCTAGCCTACTCGAAAACCTTCGCTTCTAAGCCATGTAGCCTTTGCAAGCCGATATCGATATATTCGTTAAGCTTCTCATTATTTTCCAGCAATTTGTCGTAATAGCTCTTGGCTCTTTCTCTCGCGGTCGCATCAGGCTCGATATACTTTAGACCACTTTTGAAAAGTCCTTTGGATTCCACAAAATAGATCGAGTGGATCTTCTCGCAGTGCGATAGCCCTGCTTCAGTGTAGTTTAAAATCGATTCGTACGCGATGTTGCCTAACAGCTCCTGCAGTCTATTTGCGGGATTTTTGAAAAACTCGGCAAACTCCTTATACGGCGTAAAAACCTGATCCAGGTTTTTCATCGCATCGCCGTAGATACCCTTTTTCAGGCGGAACATCGTCATTTCTTGAGAACTTACAAACTTCTCTATTGCTTTTATCGTATCGTTTTTATTCACTGAATTTTTCCCTTTTAAAATATGAAACGCTCGGATTATATCGTTTGTTTTATAAAAATCCGTTAAAAATCGGTTAAATTTTGCCCTAGCGTTTTAGCCAAATTTCCTTGAGCGCTTTTGATTAAATTTCCTGCCTCAGCCGCCGCACTTCTCGCACAATCCTCGCACGAGCACACTTTTGACATTTTTTTGTGGCAAAGTAGGCATCGAAATCTCCTCCATTTTATGGCAGCTTTCGCAGACAAAATACGCTTTGGCGCCATCGGTAAGCTCATAAAAGCTTTTATGATTATTTTCGCTGGTAATTATCAAATTTTTCTCTTCCAAAAGCGCTATATTGCGATATATTGTGGTTTTATTAGCGCCCGTTAGTTCTACTAGTTCATCATAGCTTACCGGGCATTTTTTCTCGCTTAGGATCTGCACGATCTGCACTCTAAGCGCTGTAGGAGCGATATCGTGACTCGCTAAAAAATCTTTGGGATCCATTTTACGCCTTTTTTAAAATTTAAGCGATGATAGCGAAATTTAGATAAATTTATATTAAGTTGCAACTAAGTTGCTTTTGATATACTTCCGCAATTTTTTTTTGGAAAGGAATTTTATGAAAAAGCTTGTTTTCACGCTTTTAGCAGCTAGTTGCGTAGCATTCGCCAAACCTACGGTCACCACGACCATACTTCCTACGAAGTATTTTGTTGAACAGATCGCAGGCGATACTCTGCAGGTAAATACGATGGTCGGCAAAGGCGCTGATCCGCACACATACGAGCCTAAGCCTTCAGAGATGAAAATGCTAGAAAATAGCGATCTGTATTTTGCAGTCGGTATAGAATTTGATGAAGTCTGGCTACCAAAGCTTGCCGCATCGTATCCAAAGATGAAGATAATCCGCACCGAAGATGGCATCACCAAAATGGCTATGGCAGAGCATCACCATCACGACGAACATGATCATAGCGCGCATCACGATGATCACGATCATGACGCGCATCATGAGCATGGTGACAAAGACCACGAGGCGCACGAGCACCATCACCATCACGGCGGTTTAGACCCACATATATGGCTCGATCCGCAGCTTGTAAAAATTCAAGCTAAAAATATTAAAGACGCGTTAACCAAACAGTATCCTAAGGATGCTAAAATTTATGAAGCAAATTTCGATAAATTTGCTAAAAAGCTTGACGAGCTGGACGCTTACGCAAAGCAGAAATTGGCGGGCGTCAAGGGAAAGAAATTTATGGTTTATCATCCGTCTTGGGGCTATTTCGCGCACCGATACAATTTAGAGCAGATCGCAGTCGAAGTGGAGGGCAAAGAGCCTAAGCCTGCTGATTTAGCCGAGCTAATCGAGGAAGCCAAAGAGGAAAAGATCAAGGTGATTTTCGTCGCACCGCAGTTTTCCAAAAAGGCAGCGCAAACCATCGCCGCACAAACGGGCGCAAAGGTGATGGAGATCGATCAGCTGCCGCTAGATTGGTACGAGACGATGAAAAAGACGATCGACGTTTTCGGAGAAAATTTGTAGTTGATGAAATTTATTAAAATTTTAATTTTATCCGCGATCTTTAGCTCGCGGATATTTGCGTGCGCTCTGTGCGCCCTATACACGCCCACTGCGCACGTTAGCATCACTCCCGTCGCACAAGACGGCAAGATCGTGAGTCTGCACTTTTCGTGGCTTTTCTCTCAAAATTTTACCGACGTCATAATGCAGACCTACGATATAAATTCCAACGGCAAGCTTGAAAATAGCGAGCTTGCCGAGATAACTAAGGCGATGACCGATTATCTAACCCCCAAAAACTATCTTTGCGAGGCAGAATTCTACGATCAAGCGCCAAAAAACGCAAAGCCTGCGCTTAGCAACCTCGTAGGCACGCAGATCAAGGGAAATTTTAAAAACGCAATAAGCCTCGTCAAAAAGGGCAGACTCGTGTTTGAGTTCGATCAAAAGGTCGGCTTCGAGCTGCGCAATAACCGCGTTCTTAAAATTTCCATTAACGACGATCAGGGATTTTTCAATTTCAAAATGCTTGACGACAAGCCCATTAATCTAGGCGAGGGCTTTGTAGCGAAGCCTAATTCAAATTTAGCCACCACTTTTATAGAATTTAGCGGCGAAAAACCAAAGATCGCAGATAAAAAACCGCCAATTTCAAGCGCGCCAAACTCTGATTTAGCGCAGGATAGCCTTGCATCTAGCCAGCAGAGCCTTGCAGGCTCAGAGGATAAACTTGCGCAAGGCGAGCAAACAAAACCTAATGCCAGCTCGGCGCGCAGATCAAACCAAAGATCCGTCGGCGATATCGTTTCGGAGGCTGCAGCAGAGGCGCAAAAAAATATAGCCGCTTCGGATACTATCGCACAGATTAATAAAGCCGCTAAAAAGGACGCACAGGCAAAAGACGGCACCGCGAATTCCGGCCGCTTCGGCAGCGAAAGCTTAGAGGCCGCCGCGAAAAATAGCGAAAACGCCGCAGTCCCTTTAGGTGATGATTCAAATTTAGCGCAAAACGGAGGCGATAGGAGCGCCGCGATAAATTTTAATAAATCCACAAATTCTGCGGCGCCTGAAGATAAAGGCGCGGGCGAAAATTTTGCTGCGGGACGAGACAACTCTTTAAATTCCGCGCATTCTACGCAAAATCTCGCGACGCCGCCTGGGGAGAGTTCTTTAAATTTAGCGCAAAATAACGCAGACAAAAACGGCGCCACATCCGACAGCGACGAGATTTCAAGCGAGCAGCACAAAGAGGTCTCGCTGGGATTTGTCGCGCAAAAGACGATGGATTTTATGAAAAGTCTCAAAACGGCGTTTCGCGCAAGCAGCGAGCATGCAAGCGCGAGCACCATCCTATGGGTCTTGGCGCTTTCTTTCATATACGGCTTTTTCCACGCGGCGGGTCCAGGGCACGCGAAGCTGCTAACGGCGAGCTATTTCCTAGCCCATGGCGGCAGCTACGTCAAAGCCTTCGGATTTGCCCTTAAAATCGGGCTTCTGCACGTACTAGGAGCGCTCGTTTTAGTAAGCGCGAGCATGTTCGTGCTGCAAAACGTTGCAGGGCTCGTCTCTGCAAACTCCGCCTCGATCACAACGAAAATTTCGGCGCTTCTGATCATCGTCATAACGGCGCTCATCATCTACGACAAAGCTCGCCGCGTAAGATCGGGCGCCCACCACGATGCGGGCTGCTCCTGCGCTGCTTGCGCTTCCGCCGCAAATACCGTAGAGACAGGCGCCCGCTTAAAAAATACGGCATTTACAAACGCCGGGGATTCCGCTCACGCAGCGTCAAAGAGCTATAAATTTTCTAAATTTAAAACCCCTAGCGGCGAATCCGCGCAGCATTTGGATACTAAAAATTTAGGCGCCGCGGCGGCAGAGTCAAATTCGGATTTAAATTTAAATGCGAGCCCAGAGGAAAACTCGTCTAGCCAAAACGGGCAAAAACAGGCTTTAAATTCTGCAAATTTCAAAAACCAAACCTCATCTCGCTCGCTGCAAAATGGCGCGACTGGCGGCGGCGAGAAAGGGCGGGAGTGGCTTATCGCGCTTGCGGCGGCGCTCGTGCCCTGCCCCGGCACGATCCTAATTTTTGTACTTGCCTTCAGCCTCGGAAGCTTCGCGCTTAGCGTCGCAAGTGCGCTTTTCATCGGTTTTGGAATGAGCGTCGTGATATTTTTAGCCGCGCTTTTCGGCGCGAAAGCAAACGAGCTAAGCTCGAAGCGGCTCGTAAGCCTGAAGCTATACGTCGAATTTTTGGGGCTTTTCGTGATGTTCGGGCTCGGGATTTTTATGTATTTCATCTCAGACAGCCTCAGGATACTGTGATCGCAAAATTTAAACGCAAATTTCAAAGGCGGCTCGCGTGAAATATAAGTTTACGCGATACGTTAAATTTTAAATCCGGTGCGAATTGTTTTCAGAATATTAAGATTTTAAAATTTGCGCCGCACGGACTGCATAAATTAAGCTCCGATCTCGACCATTCAATTATGCGGCGGAATTCGCTCTTTATGAATTCCGCTAAATTTCGCTACAATACGGGCGAAATTTTTATCAAGGATAGATATGTCGCCTTCTTTGCAAGATGCTATTTCGCAAACTTTAACCGAACAAAAAGCGTGCGCTAGAGCTTTTAATAGATATTACTACCTCAGTATAGCCGCCTTTTTTGCGGTCCTATTCGCAATAATGTCTCTAGACGGTGTTAAAGCAGACACTCCTCTAATAAAAATTGCCGAATTTTCGAGCGTCTTGATCCTTTTTCAGATCTTTTGGATATTTCTTATGCATTGCGCCAGTCAAGAAAGCGAAGCGGAAATTCGCTACTACAAATTTTATAAAGAGATATTCGTCCGCGCCGTAATAAACGATATAGATGCCGGTTTAAAATACGATCCATATACCGGCATGCAAGAGGAGGAATTTCAAAAATTTAGAATTTATAGGAAATCTAGGATCAAAAGCGAGGATCGGATTACGGGCGTGTACTGCGGGATTAAATTTAGCCTAAGCGAGGTACATAGTAATGGTAGGTTTTACATGAAAACGGATAATCCGCTAATAGCGGCGATTATGTTGATCAAAATATTCTACGATAACTATATGGACTTTGACGGCAACGTACTGATCTGCGAGCTCGCGAAAAAAACCTCGGGCAAAACGATAGTGGTAAGCAGGGAGCTAAACGCCAAGATCTTCGGCGAAAAAGAGATGATGGACGATGTGGATTTTATGCGCGATTTTCGCGTGTTTGCGGATGACAAAGTAGAAGCGCGCTATCTGCTAACGCCCGCGTTTATGGAGCGTCTGCGCGAAATAAATCGCGAAACGAGCGGCGAGTTCAGCTTGAGCACGGTATTTATGGATAAGCGCTTATATCTATTTTTAAACGGTGCGCCCGATCTTTTTGAAACTACTCTTTTTGGTAGGCCCGCTAGCATAGAGCTCGCGCGCGAATACCAAACGCAGATCCGCAAAATTTTAAGCCTAATCGAAACGCTTAAACTCACAAATTAGCAGGGCGCATT
>NZ_CALIBH010000002.1 GCF_938045775.1 uncultured Campylobacter sp. | reverse complement strand
CGCGAATACTCTAAATTTAGCGAGCGCGAGATAGATGAGCTATCGATGTTTTGGATCCAAAAGGTGGGACTTAAAAAAGAGGCTGCCGCGCTTAGCCCAAACGAGCTTAGCGGCGGTATGAAAAAGCGCGTGGCGCTGGCTCGCGCGCTAGCACTTAGCCCTGAAATTTTATTTTTGGACGAGCCAAACTCGGGGCTCGATCCGCTCAGCGCCAGAGCCCTTGATAGGCTTGTTTGCGAGCTTAGAGACAGCCTCGGCGTCACGGTCGTTATGGTGACGCACGACGTGGATAGTATCTTTGACATTTTGGATAGGTTTTTGATCGTGGATAATCAAAAAATCGCCTTTGAAGGAAGCATCGAGGAGATTTCAGGCTTAAAGAATAACCCGCTTGAAGAGCTATTTAAGATGCGGCAAAGGGATTGAGCTTTGAAATTTAGCGAGCCGAAATATAGCTCGCGGCGGGTAAAATTTAGATAGGTAGGAGCTGAAATTTTAAAATAACGGCGGGAAAATTTTAAATTTTAAGCCTAGCGAGGAATTCCGGGCTCCGCAGGGCTTAAATTTTAAAATTTAGACCTTAGCGGCTCAATCGAAATTTTAAAATTTAGGCGGGTCGTATTTAAGGGCGCATTTATTGGATAGCGCATTAAATTTTAAAATTTAAACGAGCAAGCGGCGTTAAATTTAAATCGGGGCGGTAGAATTTTACGCTAAAATACGGCGCGACGATATTTTGAAATTTCAAAATGCACGCTAAGCTTTAAAATTTAAACTCAGATGATTCTGCGAATTTTGCGACTATTTGAGAAAGTGCTAAGTTTTAAAATTTAAGCTCAAATGGCTATTTTAAGGCATATCGCAGGGCTTAAATTTTACGCTCTGAAATTAGGAGAAAAGATTGGAAAATAGAACTTCATACACGATAGTAGGCGCATTTGTTATGATCTGCGTCGCGGCTCTTACGGCATTTATGTGGTGGATGCTTACTAAGACCGACCGCGGCGAGAGCTACCGCTCCTACTATATCCACACAAAAGAGCTTCCCGTAGGCATTAAGGAGAATTCCGAGGTTAAATTTATCGGTGTAAATGCGGGCATCATCAAAAGTATCGATTTTGCCGATATCGAAAATGCGATTATTGAGATTGAAATTTCAGTAAAAAGCAAACTACCGATCTCGCAAGATAGCGTCGCTAAGGTAGAATCTCAAGGCATCAGCGGAATCGCGTTTATAAATATCACGAAAGGAAGTGGCAAACTTTTCCCGCCGAATGATAAAAAGCCGATAATTGCGCTGGATAAAACGCTTCTTGATAAAATTGGCTCTAAAGCTGAAGTCATCACCGATAGTGTGAGTGAGATGATCTTTAAGATTAATGGGCTGTTGTCTAAGCAAAATACCGATAAAGTGGATAGAATTCTATCTTCGATGGATAAATTTAGCGCTGAGCTAAGTGATGAGAAAAAATTCCAAAGCTTAGACGCGCTGCTTGCTAACGTAAATACTCTCATAGCGAATTTAAACGAGCGCGAGAAGGAGCTAGACGCGCTGCTAGATAATCTAAACGCCTTTGCCGTGAGTGCTGCCAATCTATCGAATTCACTGGATAAAACCGCAGGCATCATCACTAAGCGTATCGATCGCGGCGAGTACAATCTAAAAGCGATCTTGGATCCTACACTTGAGGAGGCAAAAAACACTCTTGGCGAGCTAAAAAAATCGCTTAGAGAATTCCAAGGCGCGATGTTTAGGCTAGAGGACAATCCTTACGATTTCTTTTTCAAAGACACTTCTAAAGGCGCGGATCGCGACGATAAAAAGGAATAAAGATGAAAAATTTTATAAAGTTTACGCTTGCTGCGACGCTGGCGGCGATATTTTTAGGTGGCTGCTTAGCTAAGCAGGCTAAGCCATACACCTACTACGAGCTGCGTTATGATCAAAAGCGCTGCGTAAATCCTAGCGGTGCGCGCAAAAATATCTTTATCGACACCATCACGGCGACCGATCTCGTCGATAGGCGGGATATTTTAATAGTGGATTTTAGAAACCGAACGCGGTTCGCAAGCGACGCCAAATTTATCACGATGCCTAGCGAGATGGTATATAAGGCGCTGCTTGATGCGGCATTTTCCACCTGCTCGCTAAATCCGATCTTTGTGCCAAAAGAGCGGGATTTGCGCCTAAAAACCAGTATCGTAGCGCTTCAGGTCAATAACGATCAAGCAACCGTCACGATGGGGTATGAAATTTTGAATTCTTTAGAAAGCATAAAATCAGGCATCGTCACTAAGCGCGTTTTCGTGCCTGATCCTAGCTCGCAAAGCATTTATAATGCTCTAAATTTAGCGCTTAATGAGAGTATAAATGAAATTTTAAAGGCTCTTAGATGATAGCGGCGATCGAAGGGATTATAACGCGCAAGGAGCCCACTGCTTGCGTCATTAAATGCGCTAACGGCGTGAGCTACGCTCTTTCATTGTCATTAAATACCTCCGCGAAGCTCACGCAGGGCAAGCTGACCGAGCTTGCGTGTGTGCAAATTCTGCGCGAGGATGCCGATTCGCTGTATGGGTTTTTAGACGAGAGTGAAAAAAGGATGTTTGAAACCCTAATCAAGCTTAGCGGTGTAGGTGCAAGCACGGCGATGGCGGTTTGTTCGACGCTCGCTTCGCAGGATTTCGCGCGTTGCGTAGCTACGGGGGATGCTGCGACGCTAACTTCAGTTCCGGGCATAGGCCCAAAGACCGCTAGACGGATCATTGCCGAACTAGGCGATGCAAAGCTAATGGAATTCGGTCCTAGCGAGACTTATAAGAACGAAGCGGCGTCCGCGCTACAAAGCCTTGGATTTAAGCGCGATAAGATCAATCAAATTTTAGCGGGATGCAGCAGCACGAATACGTCAGATCTTGTCAAAGAGGCGTTAAAAAAATTAGCGTAAAAAAATAAAATTTGAAGGAAAGCAATGAAATTTGGCATAGTTTTTGGAGCTCAGAGCTACGAGCACGAAGTAAGTATCATCTCGGCAATTGCCGTCAAAAATGCCCTAAAAGGCTGGAACTTAGAGTTTGTATTTTGCGATAAAAATCGTAAATTTTACCGCATTGAGGATAAAAATATGCGCGCGGCGTATTTTAAGCAGGGCGGCTATGCTAAAGCAAAAGAGCTTAGTATCGATGCGGGCGGATTTTTTGAGAGCGGAATGTTTAGCAAAAGCATGCTAGAAGTCGGCACATATATCAATCTAATCCATGGCTGCGACGGCGAGGATGGCAAAATGGCAGCGCTATTTGAGTTTTTTGGCATCCCTTATATCGGACCTCGCATAGAAGCTAGCGTGCTAAGCTATAATAAAATTTTAACCAAGCACCTAGCTGCAATCGCAAATGTAAAAACCTTGCCGTATGAGATCGTAAATCGTACTAGCCTGCCTAATTTTAATTTTCCGATCATCGTTAAGCCCGCTCATTTGGGCTCTAGCATCGGAATTTCGATAGCCAAGAACGAAAGCGAGTTTAGCTACGCGCTGGATCAGGCTTTTGAGCTGGACGACAGCGCGATCGTAGAGCCGTACTGGGAAAATGTAAAGGAATTCAATCTTGCAGGCGCTAAAATAGACGGCAAAATCGTATTTTCAAACATCGAAGAGCCAAAAAAAGAGGGCTATTTAAATTTCGATCGTAAATATTTGGATTTTTCGCGTAGTGGCGCAATCGAGCCCGCTCGTCCTGGCGCTTTGCTAGAGGGCAAGATGAAAGACGCCTTTACGCGGCTTTATAACGCAGGATCATTCGATGGCGCGCTAATTCGCTGCGATTTTTTTGAAAAAGAGGGTGAAATTTATCTAAACGAGATAAATCCAAACCCAGGCAGCCTCGCAAACTACCTATTTGATGATTTCTCCGAGGTTTTAGCAGCTCTTGCTTCGTCGCTGCCGCCGATGAGGCAGATCCCTGTAAGCTACGAGCTGATCACCAAAATCACCGCTAATAAGTAGCCAATCGTTTAAAATTTTACGCTAAATTTTGCGTAAAATTTTACCCCAAAGGTCGAGCCATGATAAATCAAGACGAAATTTACACCGCTACCGAGATCGTGCGCAACTTCAGCACCGTTTTAAACAAGATCAAAAACCAAGAGATCAAAAAAGCCCTGATCGTCAAAAACAACAAATTTGAAGCCGTGATGATCAGTATGAGCGAGTTTGAGCGGCTCGAAAAAGCAGTCGAGCTACTCAAGGCCGTTTACGCCAAAAGGAGCGGCGGTGGCGAGTAAGGAGCTCGTCTGCGGCGGCGAGAGCTACAAAATCAGCTACGAAATTTCAAACCTGCAGTGCACCGAATATATTTTGGTGTTGCACGGCTGGGGTGCAAACAAAGCGCTTATGTCTCGGGTTTTTGCGGACAAATTCCGCCGTTACGCGTTAGTGTGCGTCGATCTGCCTGGATTTGGCGCCAGCTCGCAGCCCGCGCGCGCCCTTGGCAGCAAGGATTACGCGGAGATTATGCGCGCCTTTATCGCGGCTTTTGGCAAGCAGCCCGCAGCGATCATGGGGCACAGCTTCGGCGGCAAGATCGCCGCATTGCTGGCTCCGCGCAATCTAATACTACTAAGTAGCGCCGGTATCATCGAACCCAAGCCCTTTGTCGTGCGCGCTAAAATCGCGATTTTTAAAATTTTAAAAAAACTTGGACTTACGGGTCTTTGGCGTGCGTTTGCGAGCAAGGATGCCGCAGGTATGAGCAAAACGATGTATGAGACGCTAAAAAACGTCGTAAATGAGGACTTTCGCGCTATTTTTTCTGAGCTAAGCCCGCAAAATGCGCTCATCTTTTGGGGCAAGGACGATCGCGCCACTAGCCTAAAAAGCGGCGAGCTGATCCACTCGCTCGTCAAAAACAGCAAATTTTATCCGCTGGCGGGGGATCACTTTTTCTTTTTGCAGAGCGCGGATTTTATCGGCGAGCAGATCGAAAAGGAGCTTAGCGGCAGCTAAATTTAAAGCGAAACGCGATTTTGTATAAATTTTTAAAATTTAGCCGCGCAATTTTAGCGGCGCACTGCAAAAATTGCGCTTTAGATGCAAAAACAGATCGCGCGAATGTAAGAGCAGGGTGCAATTTAAAAGCGTTTCAATGCGGCGGCTTTAGTCCGGCTTATCTCGCGGCGCGCGTTTTAAAATTTTGCAATCTGTTTGCGCCAAAGATCGCAAACTGAAGCGTAAATTTAAATATAAAAGCCGCGAGTATGCGTTTAAAATTAGCGGCGCAAAATCCGCTCTTTGGGCACGCGGTATAAAACGCAAAGCTCAAATTACAACGCACCGGGTTAAAATTTTAAAATTTTACGCCGTAGCGGATCGTTTCCGCTCTGCGCTTGCGGTTGCGGCAGCCGTATAAATGAGGCGAAACCGCGCGTGTGTATCGTAAAGCAGACGATTAAATTTAGTCGCATAACCGCGTCATGTATTTGCCGCGACAGAAGGCCTATGTGCCGTAAATGATGTAAATCATCGCGCGAGATAGGGCGCGATGTCGCAAGATACGCAGCGTGCGAAAATTTCAAGTCGCGAGAGATGGATGCTGCGCAGTATCAAAAATTGGGGCGGCGCGCAGTAGCGAAAATTTATCTAGCGCGGCTCGTGCGGCCAACATGAGAGCGTGAATTTATGAGCGCGCAAGTTTGCAAAAATAGAATTTGCAAAGCGAGAATTCGTAAAAGTTGCAAATGAAGCCAAATGCCGGTTAGTCCGAGCTCGCCGCGTTTGCCCGCACAGGCTCGCAAAGCAGGCGCGCAAATTTATAAAAAGGAATTTTAAAAGATGAATATAATATTTTTGATCGTGCATGCGGCATTCGTCCTACTGCTGGGCTTTTATCTGATCACCTGCCTGCAGTGGTTTTCGTATAAGCCCGCGCGCATCATCTTTCACTTCACCAAACCCGCGTGGCACCTTTATTTTTTGATTTTGCCACTAGCGGCGTATTTTGGCTGCGAGATCGCGGCGAGCCTCTGCGCGGCTAAATTCGGCGCCGCGTCCCTGCACGCCGCCAAAATTCTAATCGTCGCGGTCTATGCGCTAGCGCTTTATTTTTGGCAAAGAGGGCTAGATAAAAAGCTCGTCTTTACGCCGCGCGTGAAGCGATTTTTCGCGATTTTGGCGGTTTGTGCGTTTGGCTTTAGCGCCGCGTTTTATGCTGCAAAAGCTCCGATTTCGCCGATCTTTTTGCCGCTTGGCGCCGCTCTTGGGGCGAGCTTTGCTTGCGAGCGGGCGCAGGCTGCGAAATTTAAGGCCGCCGCGCGCAAAAAACTAGCCCAGATGCCCTCCCTTACGATCATTCAGATCACCGCGAGCTACGGCAAGACGAGCATTAAAAACTTCTTGTATCAAATTTTAAAAAGCGACTTTCGCTGCTACAAGACGCCACGCTCGGTAAACACGCTAGCGGGGCTCGTGCGCGACGTAAACGAGGCGCTGCCTGCAGATACGCAGATCTACATCGCCGAAGCGGGCGCCAGGCTAAGCGGCGATATCGCCGAGATCACCGAGTTTTTGGCGCCGCAGATCGTCGTCGTGGGCGAGATCGGCGCGCAACACATCGAGTATTTCAAAAGCATCGAAAACATCCGCAAAACCAAGCTCGAAGCACTCACGAGTGCGCGGCTAAAGCATGCGTTTTTGCACAGCTCCACGCAAAAAAGCGCGGACGAGCGCGTCACGATCTACGACGAGGGGCTCAAAATTTGCGGCGCGGATCTGGACGGAATAAAATTTAGCCTTTGCTTGAGCGATGATGAAAGCGGTGCTAGCGGTGATATTTCCACGCTGCATGCAGACACATCCGCCGCAAGCGAGGAAAATTCCATATCGGGCGCGGAAACATACGTCGTAGAGGGCGCGGGGCGGGGTAGCTTGGACTTAGATGGTGTGTCTGAAGGGCAAAGCGGCTTGGACTTTAGTGCGGATAGTGCATCCAAAGAACAGGGCGCAGAGCAAAAAGAGTGCGGTACGGAGCAAGAAAAGCAGAAAGATCAAAAGGGGCAGGGAACGCAAGAGGGGCGAACTGGCGAGAGATGCGAGTTTTTCGCGCCGATTTTGGGCAAATTTAACGCCGCAAATCTCGCCGCGTGCATAAAGATCGCGCGATTTTTGGGTCTTAGCGCAGATAAGATCAAAAGCCGCGTCGCGCACGTCGGCGCCGTCGAGCACCGCCTCGCGCGGCTCGATGCGGGCGGCAAAATCATCATCGACGATAGCTTCAACGGCAATCTAAGCGGCATGCTGCAAAGCTACGAGCTGATGCGAAGCTACGGCGGGCGCAGGGTTATCATCACGCCGGGCATCGTCGAGAGCACGCGCGAGGACAACGAGACCCTGGCCGCCAAAATCGATGAAATTTTTGATCTCGCGATCATTACGGGCGAGCTAAATTCCGAGGTGTTGCAAAGCAGGATCGATCCAGCAAAGACTATCGTTTTAAAAGACAAGCGCGATTTGCAGCGGGTTTTGAGCGAAAATACGCACAGCGGCGATCTGATTTTGTTTTCAAACGACGCACCGAGCTTCATTTAAGCGGCTTTGGCGATACGGTTTGCTCTGCCCTGAGGCATACTGCGCGATTTGACAGGGTGAGTTTTTAGGCAAAAGACTTTGAGCGAGTGCGGCGAGCAATTTATAAAGTGGCGCGACCCGATAGACGATTAGTTGAAGCGTACGGCGCGATCTGTTTAAATAGATAACCTGTGCGGCAAAATTTCGGCGCGCCGAGATCAGCTCGTGTTTTGACGAGTTAAAATTTGTAATGAAATTTAAAGGAAAGCTATGGATTTACGAGAAAAGATACTTAAGCAGCTGCGGGCGCTAAGCGAGGAGAAGTTCGCGCAATTTTCGCAGCGCCTAATACCGACGCCGCAGATTTTGGGCGTGCGCACTCCCACGCTGCGCGCACTTGCTCGCAAAAGCTTCGCCGCTTTGGGCGGGGCGGACGAGCTGCAAAAATATAAGCCCTTTTTTCACGAGGAGTTCGTGCTAAAAGGCTTTTTTATAATGCTTTTGAAGCAGGATGAGGCGAAATTTGCCCTTGCGAGCGATTTTATTAAAACGATGCCTAATTGGGCGGTTTGCGATATGTTCGCTCCGAAATTCAGAGACGTCGCTCTTGCGGATGCGCTGCTAAAGCAGGCTAAAAGCGGCGCGGGCGAGTTTGAGCGGCGATTTTTCTACGTTTATTTTATGCAAAATATGGACGCGATCTCGCCTGAGGAATTTTTTGAAATTTGCGCCGCCGAAAGCGACGAGCGGTATTACGTGCAGATGGGCGCGGCGTGGGCGATAGCGGAGATGTTTATCAAGCAGCGCGAGATCACGCTTGCGTTTTTGGAGAGCAAGCGGGCGGTTAAATTTATCCAAAACAAGGCGATATCGAAGATCCGCGATAGCTTTCGCGTAAGCAAAGCCGATAAGGAGGCGCTTTTGAAGTATAAAATCTAACCGCAGCAGAAAGTGGCGGAGGCAGTTAGAATTTCAGTTGCGCGCGGGGCTTGTTAGCCAAAATCGCGAGCTTTAAAATGTAAATTTAAGGAGAGAAAATGTTTAGCAAGGAATTTTTGGAGATTTTGAATTATGAATGCGCCGTGGGTATCGCTACCTGCGCGCAGGGCGAGGCTCATATCAGCAATACGTGGAACAGATATCTCGTCATTAAGGGTGATCGCATCCTTATCCCCGCTGCGGGTATGAAAAAGACGCAAAGCAACGTGGAGGCTAATCCGAACGTCGAGCTTAGCGTCGCAACGAAGGAGCTAGCAGGCAGGTTCGGAGCGGGGCGTGGCTTTGTAGTGAAGGGCACAGCGCGTTTTATTGATAGCGGTGCGGAGTTTGAAGAAACGAAGGCGAAATTTCCGTTTGCTACGAGGCTACTTGAAATCACGGCTAGTAGTGTAAAACAGGTGCTGTAAGCCAAGCGGCGCAGTTTGGGTGGAATTTACGGATGGAATTCCCGATGAAATTCCGCCGCAAGCTTTGTGATGGAATTCCGCCGTGAAATTTTATCGATGGAATTTTAAAATTAGTAAAATTTTATCGACGAAATTTCGCTTCGCCGTAAAATTTTAAAGCGAGCGAAATTTTAAAGCCTGCAAAATTTCGAAGTCTGCGAGATCCATAAATCTCGCTCAAATTTTTAGAACGTAAATTTACGTATTGAAAGGAAAAGTATGAAACGATTAGAGGGCAAAACAGCCGTAATCACTGGCGGAAGCGACGGCATAGGGCTTGGCATAGCAAAGTGTTTCGCCAAAGAGGGCGCAAATTTGATCCTGCTCGGCAGAAGCGAGGAGAAATTAAAAATCGCGCAGGAGGCATTGGGCGGTTACGGCGTGAAAGCTTACGCGATAGAGGCGGATTTGGCGCAAAGCAAAACGATAAAAGGCCTTTGCGAGCGCATTTTAGCGCTACCTCTTAAGATAGATATCCTTGTAAATAACGCCGGGTTGGGAAAATTCGTACCGTTTGAGGCGACCGACGAAGCGCTGCTGGACGCTCATCTAAACCTAAACGTCAAAGCGCCCTATCTGCTTACTCAGGGGCTTTTGGGCGCGCTTGCGGCTAGCAAGGGCTGCGTGATCAATATTTCGTCGTATTTCGCAAACAGAATGCTCGTGGGGCGCACCACGACGGCGTATTCGATCACCAAAGGCGCACTAAATTCTTTCACCAAATCGCTTGCCTTCGAGGTCGGCAAACTCGGCGTGCGCGTCAACGCCATAGCGCCCGGTAGCGTGCTTACGCCGCAGTTTGAGCGAAATTTAAGCGCGCTTAGCCCGCAGGGGCGCGAGGCTTTTGAGCAAATGGTGCAAAATATATATCCGCTCGGCAAAATCGGCAGCGCGCAGGACATCGGCGATGCGGCGGTGTTTTTGGCGTCGGACGAGGCGAAATGGGTCAGTGGCGCGATATTTGCGATAGACGGCGGACTTACGACGAATTAGCCGCGACCGGGCGGAATTTTGGGCGCGGGTTTTGAAATATAAAATTTTACAGAAGCGAATTCCGCTGCGAGAAATTTTACTCGTAGAATTTCGCAGCGGCAAATTCACAATGAAAATTTAGCCACGTAGAATTTTACGGCGACGAATACTGCGCGCGAAATTCCGCCGTGGCGAAAGCGCAAAATTCCGCAAGCTGTGCGAATTACAACGTAAATTTTAAAATTTATATTGTAAAATTTTGCGGCGCGCGGTTTGGGCGTAATCTCGCGGCGCAAAATTTGAAGCTGCGGCAAAACGGCGCCTGCGGGGCTAAATTTAAAAAAGCGGCGCCGGCAGCGGCTTGAGACAATTAGAAATTAAACGAGATTGGAGAGGGTTTGAGGGTTTTGTTTCTAGCGATTTTAGCGGTGTTTTTGCTCTCTTGCGCGGCGCTATTTAGCTCGTGTGCGGCTCCGCTGGCGCCCGCTGGCAATGCGCTTAGCGTGTATGACATCTACTCCGTAGCGCGCGACCGCCGCAGCGTAAGCGAGGTCGCTAGCGACAAGCTCATCCAGACTAAAATCCAAAGCAAAATTCTATTTACCAAAGGCCTTAGCAGCTGGGATCTGGAGGTCGAGTGCTTCTACGGCGAGGTCTATCTCATCGGGCTGCTCGATAGCGAAGCGATGCGCGCGCCGCTACTTGCTTTAGCTAGACAAACCGAAGGCGTGAGGCGCGTGCATTCCTATCTGCGCATCAAAAAGCCCGAGTATCCGTGCAATTCGTTTGAAATTTTTGCAAATTTAAAGAAAAATCTCTTTTCCGACACCGACGTTTCGGGCACTGCGGTGCGCGTGGCGATCGTGGGCTGCGACGTGGTATTTAGCGGCGTAGTAACGGACATCGAGCACGAAAAGCACGCGATCTGGTACGCGACGCACGCACCCGGAGTTCAGGATGTGTATTCGTTCCTGCGCGTAGTAAAGGAGTAGGGGCTTTGCGGTTAAATTTTGATCGCTTCGGCACGGCAAATTTAGCCGCTTGCGGCGGGCTAAATTTGAGGATATGCCAGATTTATTTCAGCTCGTTTGCGGGGCAATCAGCGTGTATGAAATTAAAATTTTATCGGCGCGCAAGATAACGTGGAATTTTAAAATTTGGCTCATGAGCGAGAGCATTAAGTAAATTTAAAGCCGCCTCAGACGATAATTTCGCAGATAAAATTTACACCGCAAGCACCCGCCGTATTAAAACGCTAGGTGCCTATAAAAAGTGCGCTGTATTAAAGAGCGACTAAATTAGAGGCGACGCGAGCGAGCAAAATTTAAAAGCGCTAAATTAAAAGTGAGCCGCCGAGCTAAATTTAAATGTCATAACGCGTGCATTGCGAGTGAAAATGAGCTAAATTTAAAGTCGTGCCGCCGTTATCGGTAAAATTTTAGCGCCACGGCGCGGGAGTTCGCATCAAAATAGATAATTAAAATGCCCAAGAGGGCGCAAAATTTAGTAAATTTAAGGAGAGAAAATGAGCCAAAGCCAAAAATGTACGCACCAAACCGCGTGCGAGCTGCCTAACGTGAGGCTGATCAAGCACCCGCTGATCGAGCATAAGCTCACGATACTGCGCGATAGAGGGACCGATCCGTTTCAGTTTCGCATGCTCGTCGATGAGATCAGCTACCTAATGATGTTCGAGGCGACGCGCGATCTGGTGCTGCGCGAGGTGAGCGTGCATACGCCCGTGGCGCAAACCAGCGCGTATAAGCTCGCCACAAAGATCATGATCTGTCCGATTTTACGCGCCGCTCTGGGGATGCTAGATAGCGTATTTAAGCTCATGCCAGACGCCAGCGTGGGATTTTTAGGCTTTCAGCGCGATGAAAAGACCGCACAGGCGGAGTTTTTTTACGCCAAACTGCCCACAGACGCCGCAGAGCGCACCGCAATCATCATCGATCCGATGTTTGCGACCGGCGGCACGGCGATCGATGCGGTGAAATTCCTGCTGAAAAACGGCGTTAAAAAAATCAAATTTATCTCCATCATCGCAGCGCCCGAGGGACTTCATAAATTTAGCGAGATCTACCCGCAGGTCGAGGTTTTTACCGCGGCGATCGACGAGAGATTAAACGAGCAAAAATATATCGTGCCGGGCCTCGGAGACGCGGGAGATAGGGTGTTTAATACGCTGTGAGTTTACGCGACGAAGGACTTTGCGCTGCGTTAAATTTGCGCGGACAGTATTTTATGCGGCGATAAATTGATCGGCAGTAAATTTTACTGGCAATGAAATTTTGCATCGCGAAATCTATTTATCAAATATGCGGGTTACTGAGGCGCGGAATTTCATTGCGGCAATAAATTCGGTAGGGTGCGTATTTTTTACAGCGTGCGCAATACGTAGTAAAATTTTAAATTTCGCAGCGCTATAAATTTGAAGCGCTTTAAAATTTTAACTCGTCGTGGAATTTGTGGCATTTTGGAATTTGTTAAATAAAATTTGAGCTCCGCGATGTATAAAACACGCAAATTTCAAAGCAAGAAAAAAAGCAAAATAGGGCGGTGAAATTTCATTATCGCCGAATTTTGCCGTAGAATTCTGTCTGCGCAAGACTTCGCAGAGATTTTTATTGTATTAAAATTCTGCGGAGAGCGGGAGTAAAATTTTAAAATTTAATCCTGCGAGTTGCAGTGTGAAATTTTACAGCTGCCCGCACTGCAATATCACCATTTTCAAACCATCTTTTATCGCGCTGTTACATAGCGCGCGCAGCTCGCAAAAAAATTCCAAGCAGTCACGCTTTTCATATCAGCTTAAAACCCAGCCGTCGCCTCCAAAATTTAGCGGGCCGCAAAATATCGCCGTAGCGCCCGCACCGCAAAATTTACAAATCGCAAAATTTGAAAAAATCGCGCTGCAAAATTCTTACCAAGCAACCCGATAAAGAAGCAGGGCGGCGCACCGGGCGTACGCGAGGAGTAAAATTCTTACCCAAACTATCCGTCAAACGTGCTCAAATGAAATTTCAAAATTTAGCGAGCAAAATTTCGCTTACTTTACCAACCCCGCTTCCCTTAAAAAGCAGCTCGGCTCGTAGCTAACTTTTCTGATCTTATCAAATTTCGCGTAGCTTAGCACCAGCTCGTCGCGCGCTCTGGTGACCGCCACGTAAAATAGCCGCCGCTCCTCCTCCAGGCTGCCGCCCATCGCCATTAGTTTGAGGTTCGGGAAGCGGTTTTGCGCCAGATCGATGAGATAGACGCCGCAAAACTCAAGCCCCTTGCTTGCGTGCACGCTGAGCAGATTCACCCCCTCGCCCTCGCTCATCTCCTTTGCGCCCAGAGTTATGAAGTTATAAAAGCTCTGCGGATCCGCGTATTTGCCGGCGATCTGCTCTAAAATGCCGCATTTATCGTAGATACGAGCGGTCTCGTCCTTTTTGCGATCCTCATCTATCTTGCCGTTTTTCAGTGTCGCGCGTTTCGTCGCGATGAAATCTGCCACAAGCGCAAAAAGGCGCGAGTCTTTGATATGCGAGATCAGCGTGACGGATCTCGCAGCGGAGCCGTTTTTTTTAAAAATTTTATAAATTTCGTGCAAAAATACGGCGCCGCTCTCGGTGATTTTATTGTGTTTTAGCACCGGATGCGAGCGAAAAAACTCGTCAAATTCCAAAGCTTCAAAGCGCGATACCGAGCCGATTATATCCACATCATCAAAAAGCCCGAGCTGGTAGTTTTTCCTCTTTTTTTCAAAAATTTTAACGCTCTCGTCGGGGTGCAAAAGCCCTGCGTGAATGCTTCCGTGCCCAAGCGCGATCAGCGCGTCGAAAAGCTCCTTACTTAGCGCGTTGCCGACGCCTCTTGCGTATTCGCACGTGCTCATAAATGCCATCATATCTTTGGGGTTTATTATCATCGCGAAAATATCAGTAAAGGCCTTGATCTCGCGGCTTTCAAAAAAGCTTACGCCGCCTTTTCGCTTCGCGCCGATGCCGAGCTCCTTAAGCGCGACCTCGACGCCGTCGGCGCTAGAGTTGTTGCGAAAGATGACGGCGATCTTTTCGCGCGGAGTGCCGCTTTGCGCGATCTGTGCGGCTACGTGGGCGTATTGTGCCGCCGTATCGTCGTAAACATGCAGCTTAGGCGCGCTAAATTTTCCCTCGCGTCCCACGATCAGCTTCTTTTCGTAAAGGCGCGGATTGTTCGCGATGACGCGGTTTGCAAGCGCCAAAATCGCCGAGCTTGAGCGATAGTTGATATTTAGCGCGTAAATTTTAGCGTCCGCAAAGCGCTTGCCGAAGCTGCCGATGATGTCGATGTTTGCGCCGTTAAAGGCATAAATGCTCTGATCAAAATCGCCGACGCAAAAAAGGCTTTTCGTCGCGAAGGCATCGATGAGGCTTCCTTGCAGCGAGTTCGTGTCCTGATACTCGTCCACTAAAATTTCATCAAACCGCAGCGGCGCGCCCTTTCGCAGCTCATGGCGCATTTTTAGCAAAACGTCGTTGAAATCGGCGTAGTTAAATTTCGCCTTTTCCTCTTCGAACTCGCGCAAAATATCTGCGTAAATTTCGGCAAATTCCGCCTGATCCTCGTAGTTTTTGCTAAACCACGTCTCAAAATCCGCGCTCATCTCCTTGTTTTGATACAGCGAGTACACGTCGTACAAATATGCCCCGCCGTAGGGGCGCGCGTCGCTTACATGATAAAATTTTCGCCTTTCTACGAGGCTTTTTAGCAGGGTTTTTAGCTCGGCGGGCTGCTTTAAAATCACTCCTTTGCCCAGCTCGCGAAGTAGGGCGTAGGATACGGCGTGGAAGGTGCCGGCGACGATTGCGGAGGTAATTTTTTTATCAAAATGCCGCTGCAGCCTCGCTATCATCTCGCTTGCGGCCTTATTCGTAAAGGTAAGGAGCAAAATTTTTCTAGGGCTCGTGCCGAGATTTAGCAGATGAGCGATGCGCGCGACGATGGTGCTGGTTTTGCCCGTGCCTGCGCTTGCGATTATTAGATTATGTCCAGCAGGAGCGGTTGCAGCGGCGTATTGTTCGGTGTTTAGCTTAGCTAGAGCGTCCAAGATTATTCCTTTGCAAAAAGGCGCCATTATAGCCTAAAATCATTAAAATTCTTTGATATAATTGCGCGATGAAATTTCTAAAATTTACGTTAAAAATCGCGCTATTTTGCGCATTTGCATTCGCTCTGTTTTTAATCCTAGACGCGCTTTATCCGCTAAATTTGGATATGCTAAACAAGCAGAAGAGTAGAATTTTATATGACCGAAACGGCGAAATTTTAAATATGCAGATCAGCGACGATCAAATTTGGCGCTTCTACGCGAGCGCGGACGAGATACCGCCGCGGCTGAAACAAAGCGCGATATACTTTGAAGATCGCTATTTTTACTACCATTTCGGCGTCAATCCAGCCTCGATCCTGCGCGCGGCTACGTATAATTTTACGCAAAATTTTACTAAAAAAAGCGAGGGCAACGTCGAGCGCGTCGGAGCCTCCACGATCACGATGCAGGTTGCGCGTATGATGCGCCCCAAACAGCGCAGCTACAAGAACAAAATCATCGAAATTTTTAACGCCTTTCAGCTGGAGTGGCACTTTAGTAAGGATGAAATTTTAGGAATGTATTTCAACCTCGCCCCATATGGCGGCAACATTGAGGGGGTCAAAACCGCGGCGTATTTTTATTTCAAAAAGGACCTGCGCGAGCTTAGCAACGCTCAAATCGCGCTTCTTAGCGTGATCCCGAAAAACCCGAACAAAAACCGCCTGGACCGCAAATCAAACATCAACGCGCTTAAAAACCGCCTAATTTCGCAGCTGCGAGAGGGCGGCGTGATCTCGCAGAGCGAGTATGAGCGCGCCATCGCGGAGCCGTTTTCGCCCAGACGCTACGCAGCGCCCAATTATGCGCCGCATTACGCGCTACTAGCGTTTAGCAATTATAAAATGCAAAATTTTACCGCCAAAGATGACGTAAATTTCACTCAAAATTTTGATTCTAACGGAGCGCCCGGCGGGGCAGCGGGGCAAGCAAGCTCGTCTGCGCACCGAGCCGCGGCGGCAGAGTTAAATTTTTCAGACGCGACTAGTGCCGAATCAAATTTTACGGCTGCGGCGAAGGTTAGGGCGAATTTATCAAGCGCCGTAAACGCGCAGGCGGGAGTGGATTTGAAAGAAATGAATCCCAAAGAGGCGGATTTTAAAACAGATGCGCCAAAGAGTTTAAATTTAGGCGGAGCGAGCTTAAATTTAAACGAGCGCGAAGGCGCAAAATCGCAGGCAGGCGTAAAACCAAATGAACGAAAGAGCGCAAATTTAGATGAGCGGCGATATTTTATTGCCGCGCATCCGCCGCAGAATCCGCAGGCAGATGCAAACTCTAGCGAGCGGCCGAGCGTAAATTTTAGTGTGCAGACGGATTTCGTTTCAGACGCTAGTGCGCAGACGCATTTCGCTTCGTCGGACGCTAATGCTCAGACAGATTCTACTCCAGGCGCCAAAATACAGACGGCTTCTGCTGCAAGCGCCGAATCGCAGGCAAATTCCGCTCCCAACGCCAAGGTGCCGCAAAATTTCGCTTTAGCCGCCCAGGCGCAAATAAATTCCGATCTAAACGCCAAGACGCGGGAAAATTCCGCAAACTCCGAAGCGAGAACGCAGCCCAAGGAGCAAACCGTGCGAGCACAGGAGCTTGCGCGTCTAAACGAGGGTAAAATTTATTCGAGTTTGGATCTAAAAACCCAGATCGCGCTTGAGGGTTTTTTGAAAAGCGAGATCCTCTCTCTACGCGATAAGGGCGTTAGAAACGGCGCTGCGGTGCTGATCGACAACGAAAGCATGAGCGTGATCGCCTATGTCGGCAGCCACGATTTTAGCGCTAATGAGGGGCAAAACGACGGCGTGCGCTCGCAAAAAAACGTGGGCTCGACGCTCAAGCCCTTCATCTACGCCAAAGCCCTTGAGCACGGGCTCATCACCCCTTCAAAGAAGCTGATCGACGCGCCGATAACCTTCGCGGGCTACGTGCCGCGCAACTACA
>NZ_CALIBH010000001.1 GCF_938045775.1 uncultured Campylobacter sp. | reverse complement strand
ACATAACTAATCTAATAATGGGCTTAAATTAGCTCAGCTCGCAGAATTTATCACCGCGCGGATATTTGAGCTGGTGGCACAAAGAGCTATAATGAGTCAAAACATTCGGCGTAGATAATTTATACTTGCTTACATAGCTTCTGCGAAACTTGAAACTTACGCGAGCTTTTAAAGCCTGTGCGAGTAAAAAATTTGCGTCCATGCGTTATTTTGCGGCGAAATTTTAAAATTTTAAATTCAGTCGGGCGCGAATTTTAAAATCCGGCTTACAAGCAAAATTTCAAAACCCCGTGTAAGCGCAAAATTTTAGGATTTAGGGTTTTACGATCTGCGTAATTCTGAAATTTTAAGCATATTTAAGCTTTAAAATTTTGAAAATTTCAAAGCTTAAAAATTTCAATAATTTTGGTTGCGAGGATTTTAAAATTTGGAATTTTTTAAAATTCCAAATTTTAAGATTGATGACACTCTAAGATCTCGCAAATATAAAAATCTTTAAAATTATAAGAATTCCAAAGGTTATAAATTTTAAAATTTTAATATCAATCAGATTCTAAAACCCCGTTAGCTAAAGCGTTTTAAATTCCAAGAATTCCAAACGTGCGCGATTTATTCGCCTAGAGCTTTGTCGATGAGCTTGACGTCTTCGCTTGCGCTGCCGTCGATGACTAAGGCTTGATCGCTGCCGCTTACCGCGCTTTTTCCGTTAAATTTCGCGCCCACTTCAATGCCGAAGCTTTGCGATAGCACGTCGCCTACGAGCACACCGCCGCCTAGCAGCTCGACGAGCTCGGCTTCGATATTACCGAAAAATTTGCCGCTGATTACGATATGCTTGGCCCTAATCGAGCCGCGCGCGGTACCATTTTTACCGATGACGACGGTGTTATCGGAGATCACGTCGCCTTCGACATTGCCGTCGATATGCAAAATGCACGACAGGTGTAGCTCTCCTTTGATGAGCGTGCCTGACGAGATTATTGTTGTTTGAGCGGTGTTTGCATCGCCTTTATTAAAGATTGCCATGGGACATCTTCCTCCTTAGTAAAAATTTCTTTGTAATTTTTTTCGTTCCAGTTGATGAAATTTAGCGGATCTAGCGGCAGCTGCAAAAATCTAATCTCGTAGTGCAGATGAGGTCCTGTGCTAAGCCCGGTGTTACCGCTAAAAGCGATGAGATCGCCTTTGTTTACAAACTCGCCTACTTTGCGAGTTAAATTTGAATCCAAATGCGCATATCGTGTCGTAAAGCCGTAGTTATGGCGGATCTCGACTAGATTGCCGTAGCCAGTAGCGCCCGCGCCGCTGTATTGGATGATACCATCTGCAGGCGCATAGATAGGTGTTTTAGGCGGCGTACGTAGATCAACGCCTGGGTGAAACTGCTTGCGTTTTAAGATAGGATGGTTGCGCCAGCCGAATTTCTCGCTGAGTTGATGAGTGCGCATGACCCTGCCGTTTGGGATCTGCATAAAAATTTCTTTGATCAGTGCGTCGGAGAATTTTTCGTTGATGATCTTTTGCGCACGCTCTTTGATCTCTTGTTCGGAAGTAGGTTTGATGTGAGATAGGCGGTCGATCGCGCGCTCATCCTCCTCAGCATCAAGCCCAAACTGATGCTCCAAATCCGAAATTTTACCCTCGATGGCTTCAAATTCCATCTGACTTGCCGCGATACCATCGCGAAGTTTTTGATTTAGCTCGTTAAGCTCGGTTTTAGTTCGCGAAAGGCTGTCGATTTTAGAGCCCAGATACCTGATATATAGCGCACCCGTGACAAAAACGGTAAAAACAAATAGTACTAAATATAACGCGATCTTTTTGATGATTTGCGAAAGCAAAAAATTCCTAGAGCCGTTAAGGTCGGTTATGGTTATCATAAATTTGTTTTTCATAATGCGGCATTATAATGCAGCATAGCTGAAATTTCAAAAAAATTGTAGATAAATTCAAAAGCCATTTAATTTTAAAATTTCACTAAAAGATAAAATTTATTACTTAGTATAATTATAATTTAAGCAAATCTTGCTATAATTACAGCAATTTTAAATAAAGGAGACACAATGTCAAAAACAGTAAAACAACTAAACAAACTTCAGGCGGACGCTCATGCGTTCTTTGTCGCATTCCACGATTATCACTGGAATGTTAAGGGCTTGCAATTCGCGCAGGTTCACGCTTACACCGAGAAAGCATACGACGAGATGGGCGAGCTTTTCGACGATATGGCTGAGCGCGCGCTTCAAATAGGTGGTAAGGCTGTAACTAAAGCCAAGGATCTAATTGAGCTTTCAAAAGACGCTCCGATTAGCGTAAAAGATAGCTATAGCGTATCTGAGGTACTTGAGGATGTTAAAAAAGCCTACGAGTATTTAGTAAAAGAATTTAAAAAGCTTCAAGAAGTAGCCGAAGAAGAGGGCGACGATACGACTTCAAATATCGCGCAGGATCACTACGGCGATTATGAAAAACGCCTATGGATGCTAAGCTCAATGCTAAGCAAATAATCCCCGCAAATCCTTTCAAAATTTTTAGGGGCATATGCCCCTAAAACTTAAATCTACTATTTAAATTTTTAAAATTCTAAGATTATGATTTCACACTAAAATTTTAAATTCTGCTTGAAAACTGAAGTAGAATCGCTCATTCAAAGCAAAATTCATGTAGGTTTTAAATTTCATATCATCGAAATCTAACTCATTCGCCATGTAAAATCATAACTCTTTTTATAAAGCTCGGTCTAATTTAAAATTTTGCCGTGTCGTTAAAATTTCTTGTCGATTTCAAATTTCATAGCCGTAAAAATTCTAAGAGCTAAGGCTTTGCAGCTCAAGAATGGTATTTGCTAAGAGAGATCGTCTGTGATAAATTTTGTATTTCTTTTTAGCGTCTGATGATAAATTTTAGCTTGTAGTTTTACTATTTTGATTATTTTTAAAACTTCGGTGTTTATAAATGAAGCGGAATTTTAAAAATTTCAAAGAATTTCGCAAATTCCGTAAAATTTCGCAATTTCACGGAATTTTAGTTTTTATAGAATTAAGCTCTAGTCTTAAAAATTCTCTTCGGTATTGCGGTCGCTGACACGGTCCCACGGTAGTTTTATTCCGCCTAGGATATGAAAGTGCAGATGCATCACCTCCTGACCCCCATTTTCGCCGCAGTTGCAAACAAGACGGTATCCACTCTTATCAAGCCCCATTTTGCGAGTTACTTCTTGGATAAAAGCGCTCATTTTGCTCATCACTTCGGGTGGTGTTACTTGAAAGTTTTCGTAGCATTTCTTAGGGATCGCCAGGATGTGGATTGGCGCTTTTGGGTTGATGTCGTGGAATGCCAAAAATTCATCGTTTTCCAGCACTTTGTTGCACGGGATTTCGCCGTTTACGATCTTTTCGAAGACGTTCATTTTAGATCCTTTTATGAGGTTGAAATTTAGCTGCGATTATAGCCAAAAAATCCAAACACGCAAATTTACCTAGCTTTTATCAAATTTTAACTACAATCGCGCCATTAAATTTAACTACAAGGATAGAATTTGCAAGAGATTAAAGCAAAAATCGACGCCGCATCGAGCTTAAGCGAGCTGGAAGCCGTGCGCTTGGAGCTTTTCGGCAAAAAAGGCATCATAACGGCGCTTTTTTCCGAGCTCAAATCCGCAGCGCCCGAGCAGAAAAAAGAGCTTGCCGTAAGCGCGAATGAAAAGCGCGATTATTTTAGCGAGCTCATCGCTGCAAAAAGGGCGAGCCTGGAAGCAGCAGAGCAAAAAGAGGCGATGAAAAATGAAGCAATCGACGTCACGCTTTTTAACGAAAACGTAAGCTGCGGCGCGCTGCATCCGGTGATGGA
This sequence comes from uncultured Campylobacter sp., assembly GCF_938045775.1. GTDB lineage: Bacteria > Campylobacterota > Campylobacteria > Campylobacterales > Campylobacteraceae > Campylobacter_B. The sequence continues at coordinate 1,366 of NZ_CALIBH010000001.1, read as the reverse complement.
GACGATGGATAAGATCATAGACTACTTCATCGCGCAAAATTTCAGCGTCGAAAGCGGCCCGCTTATCGAGGACGACTTCCATAATTTCGAAGCGCTAAATTTGCCCAAATACCACCCGGCGCGCGATATGCAAGATACGTTTTATCTAAATGACGGGCGGCTACTACGCACGCACACTAGCGGCGTTCAGATCCGCACGATGGAGAAATTTAAAGCTCCGCCGGTGCGTATGATCGCCCCGGGCGCGGTCTTTCGCCGTGATATGGATCTAACCCACACGCCGATGTTTCATCAAGTAGAAGGCCTCATAGTCGAACAGGGAGACCGCGTAAGCTTTGCAAATTTAAAATACGTTTTAGAGGAATTTTTGCGCTATATGTTTGGAGACGTAAAGGTGCGCTTCCGCCCGAGCTTCTTTCCGTTTACGGAGCCAAGCACCGAAGTCGATATTAGCTGTATTTTCTGCCACGGCGAGGGATGCCGCGTCTGTAAGCAGACGGGCTGGCTCGAGGTGTTAGGCAGCGGCGTGGTCGATCCTAACGTCTTTAAAGCGGTGGGCTGGAAAAACGTCAGCGGATACGCATTTGGGCTCGGCGTGGAGAGATTTGCGATGCTGCTACATGGTATCCCCGATCTACGCTCGCTATTTGAAGGCGATATTAGATTATTGGAGCAGTTTAAATGATAATAACGAGAAATTGGTTGCAGGAGTGGATCGACATAAGCGAAATTTCAAGCGAAAGGCTGCTTTCTACGCTAAATTCCATCGGTCTGGAGGTTGACGCTCACAATAAAATTTCGCTCCCTAAAGGCGTCGTCGTAGGACTCGTAAAAAGTAAGCGTCGTCACGAGAATTCCGATCATCTAAACGTCTGCGAGGTTGATGTCGGTGAGCAGAGCCTGCAGATCGTCTGCGGCGCGAAAAATGTTGAGGCAGGGCAATATGTCGCGGTTAGCCTCGTCGGCGCCGTGCTGCCTAGCGGACTTGAGATAAAGCCCGCCAAACTTCGCGGAGTGGAGAGCTTTGGCATGATCTGTTCGGCAACCGAGCTTGGACTTGCTAAGACGAATGACGGCATTATGGTGCTTGATAGCAGCATCGGCGAGCTCGTGCTCGGTAAAGAGTTGCGCGAGTATGAAATTTTTAACGACGATCTTATCGAGATCGAGCTTACCGCTAATCGCGGCGACTGCCTTAGCATCTTAGGCATAGCGCGCGATCTAGGCGCAGCGCTTGATCTGCCGCTAAAGGAAAAGCACGAATTTGAAGATGCCGACGGAGCACCTGGTATCGGTAGAATTTTAAGTGTGCGTGCAAGCGATGAGGTAAGCGCTAAATTTGCTTTTCGAGCTTATGAGATCAAAG